>JAFGCP010000447.1 GCA_016932595.1 Deltaproteobacteria bacterium | reverse complement strand
GGAAGCAAAAGACTATGAAGGCCTGCATACGCCGCCCGTGCCCATCGACCAGCAGGACTGCCCGGCAGGAATTCTTGAAGCAGTGCACAGGGTCTGGGACGAAGCGCTTGCCGAAGGCGGCAGCCACGGCTTTCGCAATGCCCAGGTAACGGTCATTGCTCCAACGGGCACCATCGGCCTTGTCATGGACTGCGACACCACGGGCATCGAGCCCGACTATGCGCTGGTGAAATTCAAAACACTGGCCGGCGGCGGCAATTTTAAAATCATCAACCAGTCCGTGCCTCGCGCCCTGCGCCGCTTCGGCTACAGCGACACGGAAACCCAGGAGATCGTGGCCTATGCCCTGGGGCACGGCACGCTCAAGGGCGCGCCCTGCATCAACCGACAGAGCCTTCGCGACAAGGGCTTCACCGATGATATGATTGAGCGCATCGAAGCGGCCCTGCCCGCGGCCTTTGATATCTCCTATGCCTTCGGCCCCTGGACGCTCGGGTCGGAGTTTATAAAAAACGTGCTGAAAATTCCCGAGGACATGCTTTCAAAAACCGGCGCCGACATTCTTCAGGCTATCGGCTTCACGCAGGAGGAAATAGACGAGGCCAACACCTATGTCTGCGGCACCATGACCCTTGAGGGCGCACCGTATCTGCGCGAGGAGCACTACGGCGTGTTTGACTGCGCCAACCGCTGCGGCCGCACGGGCACGCGCTTCATTCATTATGAAGGCCATATCCGCATGATGGCCGCCTGCCAGCCCTTCGTCTCCGGGGCGATCTCCAAGACCATCAACATGCCCAATCACAGCACGGTCGAAGAGGTAAAAAACGCCTATATGCTCAGCTGGAAGCTTGCCCTGAAGGCCATCGCCCTGTACCGCGACGGCTCAAAGCTCAGCCAGCCCCTGTCAGCCGCGCTTGAGCTTTTTGACGAGCTAGAGGACATTCATGAACTGCCAGCAACGGAAAAGGTTATGCGCGTAGCGGCGCTCATTACCAAGCGCTCGATTGCCAACCGCGTCACGCTTCCCAACCGCCGCAAGGGCTATACGCAAAAGGCGATCGTCGGAGGCCACAAGGTCTACCTGCGCACCGGTGAATATGATAACGGCACGCTCGGTGAGCTGTTTATCGATATGCACAAGGAAGGCGCGGCATTTCGCAGCCTCATGAACAGCTTTGCCATAGCCGTGAGCCTCGGGCTGCAGTACGGCGTGCCGCTTGAGGAATACGTGGACGCCTTTGTTTTCAGCCGGTTTGAGCCCAGCGGCATGGTCACGGGCAATGACCACATCAAGATGGCAACCTCGGTCATCGACTATCTCTTCCGCGAACTTGCCATTACCTATCTCGGCCGCGCCGATCTCGGGCACGGCATCAATGCCGAAGACCTGCGCCATGATGCGATCGGCAGGCAGGAAGATACAAAGCAGGAAGCCGAAACAGCCCCTGTCGCCGAGGCCTATGCCGGAAGGCTTGAAGCCATAGCAGGCGGCGGCAGAAGCATCACATCGGGAGCTGGGTTTAAAAGAGCCGTAAGCCTGTCAACCGTGAGAGAAGCCAGGACCAAGGGGTATGAAGGCGATCCCTGCCCGGCATGCCAGCAGTTCACGCTGGTGCGCAATGGCGCCTGCCTCAAATGCGTCAGCTGCGGCGCAACCACGGGCTGCAGCTGACAAAAGCAGCTACATTCATATCAGCATCCACGGGCATGGCCCCAAGCAGGGCCATACCCTGTTTTTTATATCCCCGTACCGTCAGAGCCCCGAAGCCGGTGTTCGTAATGCGTGCATTCTTTTGAGCAATCTCTGCAGCGTTTGTCGCAACCGGCGGCGAACCTGGTTGTTTTTATATGCATGCACCCCGCTTTACACAAGCCGAATACATTGGCGGCCTGCCATACTGACATTTAATGCTAAAGTGCCATTTTATGGAAGATTGATTGTATGCGTTTTATGATTTTTTCAACTGTAATATAGAATTTTTATATTTATACTGCGTGGTACAGATATTGCTGTTATATCATTAGTTAACTGTTGGTTCATTCCCTGCAGCGTGCCGTAAATGACTTAAACAGCAAAAACATTTTGATAGCCCGTCCGCATAAGATGCGGCAGTTCATTTATCACTAAGGAGATGAGTCATGAAAAAGTCCGCATGCAGCCTACTGATCATTCTGGTCGCCACAGCCCTTGTTACCGTACTGCCGGCCTGCGGGAAATGGTACAAGCGCTGCTCTGAAGATAACCCCTGCCCTGAAGGCAGGGTCTGCCAGGACATCGGCCGCAGGACAACCGTCTGCCTGAACGAGTGCGACACCGGCGCCGCAGACGCCTGCGGCAGAAATGAAACCTGCTTTCGTTTTGGTGCAGGCCAGTCCGCCTGTGCGCCGACCTGTAATCCTGACAGAAAATTTCCCCGCTCCTGCCCGGGCGGCTGGCTCTGCGCGCCCGTGGCACCCGATGGAGAAAATCTCTGCAGGCCCGAATGCGATCCTGCGCAGGGCACTGCTTCCTGCGGGCAGGCCGAGTACTGCCTGGACCTGGGAGACGGCACCGGCGTCTGCATGCCGGGCTGCGACCCCTACAGCAGCGAGGGCTGCGGCGCAGGCCAAGCATGCGATCTGGGGCCAGACGGCGGCTATGCCTGCTACAGCGCGGTGTATATTGAAGGCAGGGTCTTTGATTCCGCAGACAAAAATCTGGGTATCGTCAGCGCTCATGTGGCTGCCAAGGACAAGACCGGCGCAGTGGCAACCGATGTTGCCATAACAGGTGACAATGGCACCTACAAACTGCAGGTGCCGGTTGAGCGCGGCGACAACGGCACCCTGGTTGAAGGCACCCTTACGCTGCGCGCCGAGGCAAATAATTATCAGCCCTACCCTTCAGGCATACGCCCGGCGATCCCTGTTGATGCAACGCAGGCAACAAAGCTCGGTGACGGCACCTATGTGCTTAAGAACGCTTCGACCGATATCGCGCTGATCAAGCTTCCCGATAATGAAACCGGCAGAAAAAGCATTTCAGGCTCCATCATCCTTGCCGGCGACAACAGCACTCGCCCCGGCGGCACCCTGGTCGCAGCTGAGGGCGGGCCCTGCGGCCTGACCTGCCCGTTTACCTTCAGCGATAAACAGGGCGGCTATACAATTTTTAATGTGCCTGCCGGCTCCTGGACAATCCGCGGCTATAAGGATTTTCTCCAACTCACGCCCATTGATGTGGCGCACACTGCGGATGCGGATACAACCGGTGTCGAACTTGTGGAAAACGACAAACCCTATGGCACGGTGGCGGGTAGCGTCAATATCGTCAACCCCGGCGACGGCGACAATACCACCGTCGTGCTTGTTCCCGTTTCGACCTTCAGCCCGACTTTTGTGAAGGGTGAGGTTCCGCCGGGCCTGCGGGCGCCCAAGCAGCCAGCCCCTCCCAGCATCAAGGGGGCATTCACAATTACCGGCGTTCCCGACGGCTACTATGTGGTTCTTGCGGCCTTTGAAAACGATTTCCTGGTGCGCGACCCCGACACCTCCATAGCCGGAACAGATCTCGTTTACCAGCATGTGCCTGATAACGCCACGTTATCCTATGACATAAGCCTGCCGACCTCATTTAAGGTGACAGGGGCCCTTGACATTGTTTCTCCCGGCGCAACCGAACCTGAGCTGATTGATCCCGCCAGCCTGCAGCTGGTTTGGAAGGATGATTCAAGCGAAAAGCATTATTTGATTGTCGTATACAATGCTTTCGGTGAAAAGGTTCTGGATTGTGAAATTCCTGAACATACAGGCGGAGCCAACGTCATCTATGATTACGGAGACGGAACGTGTACAACTCCCGCCCAGCCCCTTGAAGCAGGCATGTATTAT
>JAFGCP010000446.1 GCA_016932595.1 Deltaproteobacteria bacterium | reverse complement strand
TTAATAGCAAAGCGCCCCCCCCCCCCCCCCAAGCAGCGGGATACTGAAGTTGTTTCGTCATGCAGTCTATTTTTCATGGATTCCGGTTTTTCTTTGAATGACGAGTTATGCAGCAAGCCGGGGAGCTTTGAACCCGAAAAAAATAAAAAATCCAATAAGGATAGAGTAAGCCGTTACCTGTCCAGTATGAAATATCAGGATGAGGTATCGACTGAATAACAAAATTTAGCTTGCAAAAAAATACCCGTAAACTTATATAGTTAAATCTATTTTTTTCAAACGGTCCGGAAAGGAGCACCATGAAGTATATTGTTCAGAAATTCGGCGGAACGAGTCTTGGCAAGGCCGACCGCATGCGCGGAGTCGCCGGGATTGTTAAAGACAGCCTGAAAAGCGACCGGGTCGTGCTGGCCCTGTCGGCCATGAGCAGCTATGTGAAAGCCGAAGGCACCACGAGCAAGCTCATCGAGGCAGCAGATGCGGCCCTTGCAAAAAAAGACTTTCACGGCATAATTGATTCCATCGAGGAGCACCATCTGGAAGCTGTCAGCGAGCTCATGAACGGAGAGCTGCGTGAGCAGGTGAGCGACGAGATCAAAGAGGAGCTGAGGGGCCTTAAATCGTTTCTAGGAGCTATCAGCATTATCGGCGAAATGTCCACGCGGTCGCAGGATGTGATCATTGGCATGGGAGAGAAGCTCTCGGCCTGTATTTTTGCGGGCCTTCTCAACAGCATGGGCATCGATGCCGAATTTGTTGACCTCTCACTGATCATACAAAAAAAGTTCAAGGAGGCGGGGCAGGATTTTTACGCCTACACGCAGTCACGCCTGCGCAGCCGCATCGAGGCCTGCGGCCACAAGGTGGCCGTGCTCACGGGCTATTTCGGCTTTGTGCCCGGGGGCATCATCAACAGCATCGGCAGGGGCTATACCGACCTGACCGCGGCCCTTGCAGCGGCAGCCATCGGCGCGCGGGAGCTGCAGATATGGAAAGAAGTCGATGGCGTTTTCTCCGCCGACCCGCGCAAGGTGCCGGGCGCCGTGGTACTGCCGGCCATTACGCCCGAGGAAGCAGCCGAGCTCACCTACTATGGCTCCGAGGTCATTCATCCGTTCACCATGGAGCAGGTCGTGCGGGTGGGCATTCCGATCCATATCAAAAACACCTTCAAGCCCGAGCTGCCCGGCACCGTAGTCGACCCTAACGCCGACAGCCTGGCTCCGGCCAAGCCGGCCACGGCAATAACAGCCAAGCGGGGCATCACGGTCCTCAACATCAACTCAAACCGCATGCTCATGGCCTACGGCTTCATGGCCAAGGTGTTCAATGTTTTTGAAAAGCATGGTATCGTCATCGACCTGATTTCAACCTCTGAGGTCAATGTGTCGGTCACCGTCGAGAAAACCGACCGCCTTGCCGCAGCCATGGCCGATCTGGAGCATTTGGGCCGCGTTTCCGTGAACAAAGATATGGCTATTTTGAGTCTGGTGGGCCGCGGGCAGAAGCACTGCGTTGGGCTTGCGGGAAAAATGTTTTCAGTGCTGGCCGCCGAGGGCGTCAATATCGAAATGATCTCCCAGGGCGCGTCAGAGATCAATATCTCCTGCGTCATCGATGATGCTGCTGCTGACAAGGCTTTGCTTGCCATTCACACTGCCCTGGTGAAATGAGTTCAGATGCAGTTACCTGCATGAGCGGCCGTAGTGGCAAAAAGACAAGCTTCTTTAATCCCCCTTTGAAAAAGGGGGATACAGGGGGATTTTTCGCAGCTGGACAAATCCCCCTAACCCCCTTTGCTAAAGGGGGATTTTTTTCGCCCCCTCTATTGTGGTTCTTTGTGTTACATGGATGTTAAAAAAATACATGTCGGGTTGAAGCGCACACCCGGCTGAAAGGAGTACGCATATGACACAGAAGCAGAACCCCCGCGCCGTTGTGCTGTGCAGCGGAGGTGTTGACTCCACAACCGTCATGGCCATGGCAAAAAAACAGGGCTTCGAAATCTACAGCCTCAGCTTTCGCTATGGCCAGCGCCACGAAATTGAGATTGCAGCAGCGGAAAGGGCCTCGCGTTTTTTCAGCGTTTCCCGGCACCTTGTGCTGAACCTCGATCTGGACAAAATCGGCGGCTCAGCCCTCACTGATGTCATCGACGTTCCCAAAGGCAGATCCCCGAAGGACATGGAGGGGGAGATTCCCGTCACTTATGTGCCGGCGCGCAACACCATTTTTCTATCCTATGCCCTTGCCTGGGCCGAAGTGCTCGGCGCCGCCGACATCTTCATTGGCGTCAATGCCCTTGACTACTCGGGCTATCCCGACTGCAGGCCCGACTATATCGCTGCCTTTGAATCCATGGCAAACCTTGCAACAAAGGCCGGCGTGGAAGGAACAAAAAAAATAAAGATTCATGCCCCGCTTCTGCATATGACCAAAGCCGAGATCATCAAAGCAGGCTTTGCTCTGGGCGTCGACTATAGCCTGACCCATAGCTGCTACGACCCGCTGCCCGACGGCACCCTCTGCGGCGAGTGCGACAGCTGCATCCTCCGGAAAAAAGGATTTGACGAAGCTGGCATCAGTGATGGTGCGCATAAAGCCTGATTCTTTCTGCAGGAGAGGCTTCGTCTGCAGAGAGAGTAAGGTTCTCTTTTGCATTCCGGGCTTTTTCTCATTCCTCTGCTCAAGCACTTTGCAGTATCCGGCAAAACATGGACTCACGCCCTGAGTACAGAAAACACAATTTCTACCCGGGAGTTTCCTGTGAAAAACGAATACATGTCGATTGCTTTAGCAGGTTATGACATTTTAAATTGGCGGTCATTGTTTCCATTGCAGGAGCACCTTTAGGTGCGATTGATTCGCGGCTGAAGCCGCTTCTACAAAAGAGCACTATCAAAAACAAATGTCATCGCCCACTAGTGGTAGGTTCTGCCGGTGAGTCTGACGCCCAGATCGCCAAAAAAATAGGCGTCAATGACCAGGGCCGATTTTAAGACTGCATCGTCATCGAGGAGAACAAGCACGCTTTTGCTGCGGGCATGGGTGAGGTTGCGGTCCATGGTGAGGGCGGCGTTAAAACCCCGCCTGCGGTCCTTTGTCCCCTGGGCCGGGCAATCAAGGGTGATACATGATGGCTGCTCCTTCATGATGACCGGCACTTTGAGCCTTACGCCGTCGTTCAGTGCTCCGTAGCAGCCCATGCGGATATTGTAAAATAATGTGAGCAGGTCTTCAAAAACATTTCCCGGCAGCGCCGCCTGCGTAACGCGTGGTTTGCCCCTGGGGGAAGTGCGGATGCAGGTAAAAGCCCCCCTCTCATAGTCGTACGCAATCTCTCTCTTGTACTCCATTGTATCCTGTACAAACGTTTCTCTGAAAAGCCGCGGCCGCAGTCTCTGTGCCGCCGGGTCATATTCCATGAGGCTTTCCATGATTTCCTTCCGATAACCTGCGACAAGCCTCAAAACCCCTTTGGTTTCAGCCACAAACAGCGCCCGGTAGCCATCGGGCGTTTTGGTGAAGCACAGCTCTCCTGTTGCCGAGCCGCGCAGCAACCAGAAGTCGATGGTGTAATACAGCGTTTCGCCGGCAAACATGTCGGCGGCAGAGAATGGCGCCGGCTGCTTTGCATAAGCCTGCGGGAGAAGAATACATTCCCCTAACACTGCCAGAAGGGCGATGAGCAGGAAACTCCCGGTCTTTTTTTTTCTACAGCGCATAGTGCAAAAGCCTGTTTCGTTCTGAAAGATATGCAGTACTGCCTGACGCTTTATGCAACAGGCGGCTGTGGCATGACAATAGCCCAACCGTCAAAAAAACTGTTGTAGCGAATGAGATAATCTCTGCCGTTATCGGCTCGAATTTTGAAATAGCTGAGGCTGGGATCGCCGGTCTTTAAACCTCCCTCATACCACCGGTCAATAATTTCCTGAATTCTGTATGTTTGCTCCCGCCAGATAAATGACACGGGGCGTTCGTCGGCCTTGAAACCGGAATAGGTGGAAACGTCAATGTGCTCACACTGCATGTATGCGTTCCAGATGCATTATTGTTTATGTCAGGCTGCATACCCCGAGGCTGGCAACATATCCGGTTATTCCGGCGGAAGCCGGAATAGGGAAAAACCCGACTGGATGCCGGATCAGGTCCGGCATGACAAAATGCTTTTCATAAAATGCCATGTGCGCCGGGGGGGTGGTTTATTGTACAAGTATTTTATCTGCTGTAAATAGAGTTTTTGCTGATGGGTGCCATAGTTATCTATGATGGATTGTGCGTGGTGCTGTCTGAGGGAAAGTATTAACAGCGGGGAGAATAAAAAAAACGGCTCTTTTCAGAGCCGGTTTTTTTAAATTCTGATAGTATGCTGAAAATCAGGCTTTAAGGGATTCCACAACGTCCTTGATGTCATCTGTTGTGTCGACCTTTTGCATCGGCACATCACGGCTGATTTTTCTCATAAGCCCGCACAGCACATTGCCGGGGCCGATTTCAAGGGCACGGTCAGGCTTTTGTTCAATGAGCTTGGCCATCTGTTCGATCCAGCGCACGGGTGAGTTCACCTGCTGCGTGAGCAGCCTTTTCACCTCATCCTTAGAGGGATAAAAATCAGCCTCTACATTTGACAGAACCGGTATTTTCAGGTCGCTGACAGTAATTGCCTTGAGGGCTTCGGCCAGCATGTCGGCTGCGGGCTTCATAAGGGCGCTGTGAAAGGGTGCGCTGACGGGCAGCATAACGGCTTTCTTTGCGCCCAGCTCTTCTGCCTTTGCCACAGCGCGCTTTACGGCTTCCATATGGCCGGAAATAACAATCTGGCCCGGGCAGTTGTAATTGGCGGGCGAGACATGCTCCCCCTTAGCGCCATCACGGCAGGCCTGCTCGACAAGTTCGGTGTCAAGGCCGATAATCGCCGCCATGCCGCCCATGCCTACCGGCACTGCCTGCTGCATGAACATGCCTCTTTTGCGTACGATGCGGACGGCATCGGCAAATGCAAGCGCGCCCGCGCACACCAGGGCGCTGTACTCGCCGAGGCTGTGACCCGCAACGATTGCGGGCTCCAGTCCCGTTTCCTGCTGCAGCACCTTCATCGAGGCGATGCTTGAGGTAAGGATAGCGGGCTGCGTGTTCATGGTAAGTTTCAGGTCGCTTTCAGGACCCTCAAAGCACATTTTGGAAAGGCTTTCGCCGAGGGCTTCATCAGCCTCGGCAAACACATCTGCTGCAATTTTGAAATTATCCTTCAGCTCTTTGCCCATGCCGACATACTGTGATCCCTGTCCGGGAAAAAGAAATGCCCACTTTGCCATCATTGTATCCTCCAAAAAAGTTTATAAAAGTAGCGTAGTAGAATTAAAAAATATAGGTTAAAAAGCCTGTTTGGTCAATAAAAAAGCGTGTTTTTCCCATAGGTTCATGCTGCAAGGGCAATGCCCGTGAACACGCAGCCTTCATGAAAAAAATAACGGCCGGTCAGGAGTTCGCAGGCGGGGCATGCCTGCGAAATTTCAGGGCTCATGCGCACCTCAAAACAAGACGGGCCGGCCTTGCGCACCTCGGCATCGTGAAAGCCCATATGCACACGAACTGCATTGGCAAGGCATTTGTATACCGCCTCTTTTGCGCTGAACAGAAGGGCCAGAAAGGCCTTTTGCTCATCCGCAGGCAGGTCGTGCAATACGGCTGCTTCAGCGCCGGTCAGTACTTTGCGGGCAATGTTCATGGTGACACGGTCGACGGTTTCAATATCGAGGCCGATTCCTGCAAGCTGCTCCGCCCTCGCAACAGAAGCGCCTGCCCAGGTGTGGCTGTGCGAAATCGTTCCAAGGATAGCCTCAGGCCAGAGCGGTGCTCTCGATGGAGCCTGCAGAATCGGCATCGGAGCATAGCCGAGATGGCCGAGGGCCTCCCGCGCGCAGGCTCTTCCTGCGGCAAATTCGCAGCGGCGCTTATCAATGGCTTTAGATATCAGCGAAAGCTCCTGGGGATAGAGCCCGGCTGTGCTGCGGCCGATGCGCCTGCAGGCTGTGGCGGCGCAGTCGGGGAAAAGAGCGGAAATAATAAGGGCTTCCGGCATAGCGTGTCAGGATGCAAGCTGTGTGCTGCTTTGTAGCTAAGTGCTCGTAATAAAATATTTGCCGCAACAACCGCTCGTCCTGAGTGCTGAGGTTGACGAAGGGTCATATGGTTCCAGTATATGGTTCGACTGGCGCGTCACGAACGGCTTGCTGTGCTGCTGATTTTTTAGCAGCTTTACCAGGAGACTATTTTTTACGGCTTTTTTTTCGGGATTGCTTTTGCTGTTTGCGCTTCTCTTTGTTTTTTTTCTTTTGGGCTGAGGACAACTCCCGAGGCGGCGCATTAAAAGTGCTCATGGGCATGGAACTGCCCATCATGTTGCCCATGCCGGATATATCCGCATTGCCGACGCCGGGCAGATGTGAAATGCCGCTTGCCATGCGGCTCAGAAGCCCTGAGCGGCCCATGTTTTTCATGACATCGCGCATGGTCTTGAAGCGCTTGAGGATTTCATTGAGGTCTTTGATGGTGCGACCGCACCCCCGGGCAATGCGCTTTTTGCGGCTGTCATTGAGGATGTCAGGATTCATCCTCTCTGCTTTGGTCATTGAGTGGATGATGGCCTCAACTTTTATGACTTCGCGGTCATCAACCGTGGCATTTCCGGCAAGCCTGCTGAAGAATGGTATTTTTTCCACCAGGTCCTGCAGGGAGCCCATTTTTTTTATGGCCTGAATCTGCTCAAGGAAATCATCAAGGGTGAATTGCCCCTTGAGCATGCGCCTGGCATCTTCTTCGGCCTTTTTTTCGTCGACAACTTCTTCAAAATCCTTCATAAGGCCGACGACGTCGCCGAAACCCAGTATGCGGGAGGCCAGCCCCTCGGGGCGGAATTCTTCCAGGCGGTCCATCGCCTCGCCGGTGCCGAGGAACTTTATGGGCCTGCCGGTCACTTCTTTGATCGAGAGGGCCGCGCCCCCGCGGGCATCGCCGTCGAGCTTGGTCATGATAAAGCCCGAAATGTTCAGCCTGCGGTTGAATTCATCGGCGGTCTTCACGGCGTCCTGGCCGATCATGGCGTCACAGACAAGCAGCGTGTTTTCCGGCTGCGTGGCCGTGACGATATGCTCAAGCTCTGTCATAAGGGTGTCATCAATGGCAAGCCGGCCGGCGGTGTCGAATATGGCAACATCGCAGCCGATTTCTTTTGCATGATCCAGGGCGCGCTTGCAGATGACCGGAGGCAGGGCGTCTTTAACTGAAAAGAAAGGTATGCCCAGCGACTCGCTGATAACTCTCAGCTGCTCCACGGCCGCCGGACGGTAGATGTCGGCGGCAACCAGCAGGGGCTTTTTGTTTTTGCCGCGCAGATAGCCCGCCAGCTTTCCTGCAGTGGTTGTCTTGCCGCAGCCCTGGAGCCCCAGCAGCATGATGGCCGATACGGGCCGTTTGCCGAATGTGAAGCTCGTATCAACCGGGCCCATGAGGGCCACAAGCTCTTCGTAGCAGATATTGATGAAGTGATCGCCCGGCGCGACCTTGAGTTTTTTGCCCTTATGGGTGACACGTGTATCGACAACCTCGCCGATGGCCTTGTCTTTTACGCGGCTGATAAAACCCTTGACGACATTCAAATTAACATCCGCATCAAGCAGGGACAGGCGGATGTCCTTAAGGGCGTCCTCAATGTTGCCTTCTGTCAGCTCAATGCGTCCCTGGAAGCGGTCGCGAGCTTTATTGAATCCACTGGTAATCGTTTCAAGCATGGTCGGTCCTGATTAGAGCATTTAACATCAATTCAATTGTTGCATTAAACCCGGAAGAAACCGTTGGGGTTCGTACCTTAACCCAACCTGCGAAAATAAATTATTTGTGAAGAAGCACCTGCATAAAGGTTAACCCAACAAATCCCTTATTTTTCCCTGAGCTCTTCTTCCACCGCCCCTGCAAGCGCGTCTGCAGAAAGCCCTGCAGCTTTGAAGACATCGGACGTGGGGCCTGACATGCCATAGGCAGTTACGCCCAGCTTGCGCAGCCGCGCTCTAAGCCCCCGTGTGGCAAGGTGGTTTGCAATGATGCTGCCAAGGCCTGTATGCACATTGTGATCTTCATAGGTAATGATGATGCCTGTTGCCGCAGCCTCGGCCATAACATTTTCATCGAGGTCTTTTGGGCAGGAGACATTGAGCACGCGCACGGTGATGCCCTTTGCTTGTAATGCTTCCCAGGCCTTTATGGCAGGCGCCAGCATGCAGCCGCAGGTCATGATGGTGGCATCTGTGCCCTGGCGCACGACGTCTATTGCGCCGTAGGTGAAGCTGTACCCGTCACCGAAAAAGGGTTTGCCGGTTTCGTCAAGGATGGTCGGTGTTTTTGAGCGGCCCATGCCAAGAAAAAAACTGCCGGGGTTTGTCGCAATAAATCGCGTGGCTCGGTCAGTCTGATTGGGGTCTGCGGGCAGTACAATCCTAAAGCCGAACAGGTTCTGGAACAACCCCACATAATCGATGCACTGATGGGTTTTTCCGTCCTCACCCACATCAAGCCCCACATGCGTGCACACAAGCTTGAGGTTTGCATGGTT
>JAFGCP010000072.1 GCA_016932595.1 Deltaproteobacteria bacterium | reverse complement strand
GAAGGAAAAATCATCGCGAATGCTGCCGGCCTGGTATTCGGCACGTTTTATAACCGCGGCCTCTGTCCGCGACCCAGCGAAATAATCGGCATACAGAAGGCCTGCCTGCCGCTCTGCCGCTGCGCTGCACAGCCTGCGCAGATCGGCATCAGACAGCGCAAGGCCTTCGGAAGCCGGGACTATGAGCGCATAGCCTGCATCACCCGCCTTTGCAAGCGCGCGGCTGACAGCCGCTCCGCCCAGCCCGTCGCAGTAAAGCGTTGCAGCAATGAGCGGATGCCCCGAAAGCACGAAAAGCAATCGGGGATTATGCTTGTCGAACAGTATGGCGGATAGTTTCATGCAATACGATTTTCTTCGTAGGGGCGCACCTGTGTGTGCGCCCTTGTTATGGGCAGACAAGCAGGCCTGCCCCTGCTCTGGCCCCAGTTTGCACCGGATTCACGACTTACTAGATCTTCATTAATGAATAATTTTTTCTTCCCGCAATTTTTGTACTTCCGCATCGCTCATGCCCAGCGCCTTCAATACTTCTTCCATATGCTCCCCCAGCTGTAGGGTGGGTGTAGCAAAGCGAAACCCACCAAATATATTTATGCCCGTCAATGGTGGGTTTCACCCACCCTACCGTTTCTTCTTTCGGGTTTGACATCCATCATTTTCCCAAATTGCCTCTACATACTCCCGTAACTGTCAAACTCATGGAGTCCCCCAGCAGAACTGGGGGTTTACCTATTATTAATTAATAACCCTCGCATTCCTCAGGCGCTTGATGTCCCCGTCAGTAATGCCAAGGCTTTCTAATACTTCTTCCGTGTGCTCTCCCAGCGTCGGAGGAGCAGAGGGGCTGCGGCCGGGAGTTTCCGAAAATTTAATGGGAAAGCCGAGCATATTGATTGCGCCATAGGCCGGGTGGCTCACCTGCGACACCATATCGCGCGCCCGCACCTGCGGATCGGCAACAACCTGGTCAACGGTATAAATGGGCCCGCAGGGTATGCCTGCCGTATCGAAAAGCTCAAGCCAGTGGGATGACGGCTGCGCTTTGAATATGGGCTCAAGTATGTCCAGCAATGCACGGCGATTTTCTACCCGTGCGGGATTCGTCGCAAACCGCGGATCATCTTTAAGCAGCACAAGCCCCAGCACTTCGGTAAACGATTGCCAGAGGTTTTCATTGCCCACGGCAATATTGATGAAGCCGTCGGCAGTTTCAACCGGCTGGTGAGGAACGATCAGCCCCTGCCCTGAACCGGAGCGCGCGGGTATTTGGCCGCTTGCCCAGTAGCGCTGGGCCTGATAGGTAAGCCAGGATACCTGGCCGTCGAGCATGGCCGTGTCGATATACTGGCCCCGGCCGCTCAGCTTGCGGTGATACAGCGCCGTGACTATGCCGATCACGGCAAACATGGCTGTGGTGAGATCGGTAATCGCCAGGCCGACTTTCATGGGCCTGCCGTCGGGCTCGCCGGTAAGGCCCATAATGCCGCCATAACCCTGCAGCACCTGATCATAGCCGGCCTTTTCAGAATAGGGGCCGGTCTGGCCGAAAGCCGAAATCGAGCAGTAAATAAGCGCGGGCTGCTGCGTGCGGACACGTTCATAATCAAGCCCGAGGCGCTTCATGACGCCGGGCCGGCTGCCCTCGACAACAATATCAGCCGAGCCAATGAGCCGCAGCGCTATATCGCGGCCGGCTTCCTGCTTGAGGTCAAGGGCGATGCTTTTCTTATTGCGGTTAATGCTGAGGAAAAAGGCAGACTCAGAGCCCACAAACGGCGGGCCCCAGCTCCGGGAATCATCGCCCGCTCCGGGCATTTCAATCTTCACGACCTCTGCGCCCATGTCGGCAAGCAGCATGGTGCAGTAGGGGCCTGCAAGAGCACGTGTGAAGTCAATGATGCGTATGCCGGTGAGGGCCGGTTTCATAGTTGTAATCCCGCCTGTAGTGTGCCGAAGACCATTGTGTGAATATATGAAGGCCCGCATATCTTGTCAACCTGTCTTTTGAAAATTGCTGTTGCACTCGTTCAGCTCCTGTATTAAATTCTTACAGGCTCAAAACTGATACTTTTTCTCTCTGATATCATTAGTGTCTGAACGAAAAGTCATTTTTTTTGTAGGTTGGGTTAAGCCCGAAAAAACCCGTTGGGTTTCGTGCCTCAACCCAACCCGCGCAAAAACAACTGCTTACGAAAAAGCACTGTCATAAGGGCGAACCCAACAAATGTATACTTCAGGGTTTTCGTTCAAACACTAATTATTCTTGCAGGAGCGATTTCAGCCGCTAGAACATATCGCCTGCAAAGGCACTTCTACATAAAAAAGTTCAAGTTTCTTTGGCTGGAGTTACGAATCGTTGTATTTCATACATGGCACACTGCATGACTGACGCACCCGTATTCCCTCATTTCAAACAGCTTGAACTCGAAGACCGCGAAAGCATTAGCGAAATGCTCTGGGCCTATCAGCCCGAGACCTCTGAGCTTACCTTCACCAACCTCTTCATCTGGCGAAAGCACTACGCTGTGCAATGGTCATTGTGGCGTGACACGCTGCTGTTTCTCTGCACTCATGCAGACGGCAGTCTTTTCTGCCTCCCGCCGGTTGGGCCTTCTGCAGGAATGGAAGCGGTTCACCTGCTGCTGGCATGGCTGCGGGAAGAAAAAAAACAGCCGCAGCCCTGCATCGTCCGGGCTGACGGCAGGCTTGCCGCAGAACTTGCCGCAAGCCCCGATTTCATCATCGAGCCCCAGCGCGAGCACTATGACTATGTGTATGCGACCGGCGATCTTGTCCAGCTTGCCGGCCGCAAGTATCACGGCAAAAAAAACCATGTCAACAAATTCCGCTCAGACTACAACTTTGCCTATGAGGTCCTTACTGCAGGGCATATTGAGGCATGCCTGCAGCTTCAGGACGCCTGGTGCGACTGCAACCGGTGCAGCGAGGACATGAACCTTATGGGGGAATGGGAGGCAATCAGGGAAATTCTCGGCTCCTGTGACCGGCTGTCGGTGCAGGGCGGGGTGATAGTAATAGACGGCGCAGTGGAGGCATTTACGCTCGGAGAGCTTTTAAATAAAGACACTGCCGTTGTTCATATTGAAAAGGCAAATGCCCGCATACCCGGCCTCTATGCTGTCATGAACCAGCAGTTCTGCGAGCATGCCTGGAGCGGCACAGCGTTTGTCAACCGTGAGCAGGACCTTGGCGATGAGGGCCTGCGGCAGGCAAAGCTTTCCTACCATCCCGTGCGGCTGGTTGAAAAGTTCAAGATACGTCTTGCAGAGCATTCTTAAAGAGTGTTTGGTAGTTCTCATGCAGAAGCATGCATGCTTTCATGCCTCAAGCCATTCATCATTGCAGTATCCGATTTTCACCTACATCTCCGCCGCTGCTGCCATTTGCTTACCGCTGACACCTACTCCCCAAACCTCCGCTTTAGTGCCTGAACGAAAGTCGTTTTTTTGCAGGTTGGGTTAAGCCCGAAAGAACCCGTTGGGTTTCGTACCTCAACCCAACCTGCGCAAATGTGAACGTAGGGGCTTAAAATTTTAAGCCCCTGCAATAACACATTGATTTAAGGGCGAACCCAACAAATGTATAATTCAGGGTTTTCGTTCAGACACTATTTAAAGGCTAAAGGAGCTAAAGAGAACAAGCGCCCTTACTATGGTCTGCGCCAGGCACAGCTTTCCCTTAAAGCCATCTCAGAATGCAGCCATCCCTTCTACCGGGCGCCGTTTGTCATGATTGGAGATTGGAGGTAGAAAAGCAGGGTTCGGGGGTCAGGGATTAGGGTTCAGGGTTTTAGGGAATTGAAAATAACCATCCAGCATCTATTACCAAAAATCAAAGGCGGGAAGCATCCGCTGTGGCGGCACATCTTCATATGTCAAATCAGCAAAATGTTTTTCTGCAGATTGTTTAATCTGACATATGAAAACCCATTAAATGCTCCTTGAATGTTTAATATCATTGTGATATCATAAAACATGCCTAGAAAAATTAGAGAATTAATTGCCGAATTAGAAAGAGCTGGTTTTGCAGCGCGAGGCGGCAAGGGAAGCCATAGAATATTTACCCATAAAAATTGCCCCTTACCTGTTGTTATATCCGGTAAATCTGGTTCAGATGCGTTGCCTTATCAAGAAAAAGCTATAAAAAGAGCTTTAAAGGAGATAAACAATGAATAAAACAATAAGTGATAATTATTTAAAAATTGTTGAATGGTCAGAAGAGGATCAATATTATGTTGGTTCTGCTCCAGGTTTGTTGATCGGTGGGGTTCATGGCAAAAATCAGGATAAAGTTTTTAAAGAGCTTTGTGAAATTGTCGAAGAAACAATAGCCATCATGTTGAAAGAAGGTCGTCCCTTACCTAAAGGAAACATTAATAAAAAATTTTCCGGCAAAATTGCGCTTAGGATACCACCTGAATTACATAAAGTATTGGCTGTTAAAGCCATGCAAGAGGGT
>JAFGCP010000445.1 GCA_016932595.1 Deltaproteobacteria bacterium | reverse complement strand
TCGCCGGCCGTGCTCATGACCACAAAGGGAATAGAGGCCCATTCAGGTTTTATTTTGAGGGCGGAGCACAGCTCGTAGCCGTCCATTTCCGGCATGCTGATGTCGCTGATAATAAGGTCGGGCCTGTGCAGCCTGAGCTGCTCGAGAGCCCTGAAGCCGTTTTCTGCGGTGATGACATTAAAGCCGGCCCGGGCAAGGCCTTCGCGGGCGATAGTGCGGATGAGCCGTGAATCATCAACGACAAGAACCATGCGGTCGCGCAGGAAAAAAGACCGGTTGAGCACGTCGTCAATATGCCGCAGCAGCTCCTGCCTGCCATCGAGTTTGCTCACGAAGGCAGCAGCTCCGGCCTCGAAACATTTTTCTATATCCTCTTCCGTGTCATGGGAGCTGACAATAATAACAGGCATTGATCTGGTTGCAGGGTTCGACTTCAGCTGTCTGCACAGGTCAAAGCCGTCGAGGCCGGGCAGGGCGATATCGGTTATGATGAGGTCGAAGCGCTGCTGGACGGCAATGTCAAGCCCTGCCGCGCCATCCGATGCTTCCGTGACAGCAAGACCCAGCTTTTGCAGCTCGCGGGACAGGCCCTGCCGTATGGTGAGGCTGTCGTCAACCACCAGAACCCTGACCTCGGGATCAGGGATTCCGGCCCTGCTGCCAGTGTCTAAAATGTCCAGTGAGGTCATAGGGTAAAGCCGTTGCCGGGTGAATAAACGCATGCCGAGTATAGTGCTAATACACCAGGGAATCAAGGCGCATTTTGCCTTGAGGCCGAGCGCCGCGCGCACGCATGGACGCTGGTGCTGCAGGTTTGCGCTGCGCGGGCAGAGTGTTTTGCGGGGTTATGTCCGGCATGCGTTTTCCGAACAATAAATCTTGACCCCTGTATTGTTTTCCGGCTATAGTTTTTTAAACCACATCAGCTACGGAGCCTTGCGCATGCCAGCACGGGCAGCTTCCTTAAAAGAACGCACGGACCGCGCCGCAAAAATCGTGGCCCTTCTGCGCCAGCACTATCCCTCCAGCCGGTCATCCCTTGATTATACAACGCCCCTTGAGCTGCTTGTGGCAACCATGCTCTCGGCGCAGTGCACCGACAAGAAGGTCAACGAAGTAACCAAACCACTGTTTAAGAAATACCGCAGCGCCCATGATTTTGCCTGCGCCCGGCAGACAGTGCTTGAGCAGGAAGTGCATCAGACCGGTTTTTTCCGCATGAAGGCAAAAAACATCATCGCGGCGGCGCAGCGCCTCTGCAGCGTGTATGGCGGCACCGTGCCCGACACCATGGAGGACCTGATCAGCCTGCCCGGCGTGGCGCGCAAAACAGCCAATATCGTGCTTTCAAGCGCTTTTAATAAAGCCGAAGGCATAGCAGTTGACGTGCATGTCAAGCGGCTGGCAGGCAGGCTCGGCCTGAGCGTCCAAAGCACTGCCGATAAAATCGAGCAGGATCTCATGGCTCTGCTGCCCCGTCATGACTGGATAGTTTTTAATTATCTTATTGTTGATCATGGCCGCGCCGTATGCATGGCGCGCAAGCCCCGCTGCGCTGCATGCGTGCTGCGCGACCTATGCCCCTCAGCATTCATGGTTAAGGCGTGAGCCGCAGCGCGCAGTATGCAAAAAATTAATAGATTTCCGTATGGTTTTAGTAAATAATAGCACTCAATGAGAGGCATACCGGTCTACACACAGTATGCTACGCAAGTAAAAACCCGAGACGGGGGACCAACTTATGTACTGTGAAAATTGTCAGCTGGAAATTAAAGAACAGGGAGAAAAACAATGCCCTCTCTGCGGCGGACCGCTCAGCGAATCACCTGCGGCAGGATCTGTGTCCGACAAGGCTGCCGGCATTGATTTTGAATCTCTCATGCAGGATGATGCACCAGCATTTGTTCTTGACGATGATGATGAGAGCGGTGAGCCTGCGGGTCAGGCAGCCCCTGAGATGTTCAACCCCGGAACCAATCTGGGGGAGCAAAAGACCAGTGCCGTTGATTTAGCGCAGACAGCGGGAACCATAGCTTTTTCCGATGATTCTTCCGCCGATATGCTTGACCAGGTTCTTCAGGAATATGATCCACTGGTTGATGAGCATTTTAAGGTGAAAAAAACCGGTTCGAAATCAACAACTACCCTGCTGCTGATCCTGCTGCTTGTCTGCGTCCTTGGCGGGGGGGCATATTACTATTTCATGATGGGGGATCAGGAGGCGCCGGAGCCTGTTGCGCCGGTAAAGATTGCCCGGCCCCAAAAGAAGGATGCCGTGCTTGACAAAGTGCTGAGAAAGGAACAGCTGTCAGCCCGGCAGCAGGCCGCTGACAATGCGACGCAGGCAGCTCAAAAGCCCGATGAGGCGCAGCCTGTGCAGGCAGAGGGAAAAAGGCCTGAGGCCCCCGTTATTGCCGTGCAGCAGCCATCTGCTGCCCAACCCGCTGAGCCTGCCGCTCCTGCAAAAATGCCTGAAAAAGCCGCGCGTCAGGACAGGCGTCAGCCGGAAGCGGCCATGGAAAAAACAGAGCCTGCCCCTGCAGCGCCGCAGCCTGCCGTAGCCCCGGTCCCTGCATCAGTAGCGGAGCAGCGGCCTGCACCGGCGGCTGCTCCTGCTGCCGAAGAGGCAAAAAAAACGACAGAGCCTGCCGTTGCTCCAGTTGCAAAGCCACCAGTCGCTGCCGCGGGTAAGCCGGCATTTTCCGTGCTTGCCGGCTCCTTTCGCAGTCAGAGCAATGCTGAGGCTGAAGCGGCAAGGATTCGCAAACTCGGTTTTGATGCCCGTACGCTCAAGGTTGATCTCAAGGGCAAAGGCCAGTGGCACCGCGTGCTCATCGGCTCATGGCAGCGCCGCGCAGATGCTTTGCAGGCGGTGGGTGATGTGCGGCGCAAGACGGGCAAAAAGGACGCAAGCGTTATTGCGGCTGAATAAATCAGTTTGAGCATGCAGGCATGCCGATGACAGAGCAATGCCGGCATGCTCAAACCCTGTCAGTAGCTGCTGAACGCAGAACAACAGCCTTGACGGGCAGTCCTTCGGCGCGGGAGCTGCTGAATTCCTTCAGCCTCCGATGCCCTGCAAGGACTTGTCCATTCGGGTGAGGATTTCACAACCCGCTGCCGTCACCACGGCCGTATCCTCGATGCGCACCCCTCCCCAGCCCGGCAGATAGATTCCCGGCTCTA
>JAFGCP010000444.1 GCA_016932595.1 Deltaproteobacteria bacterium | reverse complement strand
TTATTTGTTTTTTTAACTTTTTATTGTTATAAGTATTAGGTATAATCACTTTCATAGAGCCCCAAAATACTATTATATTAAATAAAATATACTAAAAACCAAAGGTGGCTGTCATGAGCGATCCAGGTAATCCGTCAACTAAAAAAGCCGTAGCGATTACACGCAGAGATTTTTTAAAGTATTCCGGCTTAACCCTGGTTAGTGTATCCGCCGCCGGATGCGGAATCTTTCCGAAAAATAAGGTCGGCTATTTGCTTGTTGATATGAAAAAATGCCAGGGATGCATGTCGTGCATGCTGGCATGTTCACTTGTGCACCATGGTGTTGAAAATCCGTCGCTGTCACGAATTCAGGTGCTGCAAAATCCTCAGGGCAGTTTTCCCGATGATCTGATTATTTCTCAGTGCAGGCAGTGCGTTGACCCCGCCTGCGTAAAGAGCTGTCCCGTCGGTGCCTTGAAGCTTGATCCGCTCTATAAAGTCATTACGGTCAATGAAAAAAAGTGTATCGGCTGTAAAAGCTGTATCACGGCCTGTCCCTACAAACCGGGAAGAGCCATCTGGAATTTTGAAGATAACAACTCCCAGAAATGTGATCTGTGCGCAAAAACTCCCTACTGGAATGAAAAGGGAGGTCTTGACGGCAAAAAAGCCTGTGTTGAAATATGTCCGCTGGATGCAATTATTTTTACCACCGAGACCCCGGTCCAGGAGGGTGACGGTGGATACAGTGTCAATCTAAGGGGCGAGGAGTGGGCACGGCTTGGATATGCAACTGATTAGCTATTAACCAATAGTACAAAGCGAGGGTATCAGATGAACGGCTATGTGGGAAAAATCCTCAAAATTAATTTGACGACTCAAGAGATAGATATCCTTAACACCAGCGACTATGAAGAATGGGGCGGCGGGCATGGGATGGGCTCCAAAATATTCTGGGACCTGGTCAAGGATAAGACAATCAGCGGATTTGATCCTGAAAATGTTGTAACTTTTATGACCTCGCCGCTTGCCGGTACAATGGTGCCGGGCGCCGGCTCACGGACGGAAGTGCAGGGAATAGGTGTGCACACCTACCCCGAATGGTTTACCCGGAGTAATTTTGGCGGCAGGTTTGCCGGTATGCTGAAATATGCCGGATGGGATGGCATTGCCATACAGGGCCAGTCTGCAAGCCCGGTCTGGATCGATATACGAAATGATGATGTGCACATCAGAGATGCACAAAGCCTGTGGGGGCAAGACACCTGGGAAACCCAGCGGCTCATCTGGGAAGAGGTTACCGGCACCGTTTCTATGGATGACTGGATAGAGATTGCCTCCGGTAATGGCACAGGAAGGACCACCCAGCGGCCTGCTGTTGTCGCCATCGGCCCTGTCGGAGAAGTGCTGGGCCGAATTGCCGCGCTGGTGCATGACAGCGGGCACGGCGCCGGCCAGGGAGGGTTTGGCGGCGTTCTGGGGGCAAAAAAATTGAAAGCCATCAGCGTGATCGGCACCGGCAGCATTACGGTGGCCCATCCGAAAAAGTTATTTGCAGCCCGCCTCTGGGCGCAGCGTGTGTACGGCAATGATCTGTACAGCGATAGCGAATCGACATATTCACCCGGCTTCTGGTCCTGGTTTGGCGTGGACGGAAAGGATCAAATCGGCTGGCCCTCCGGCGGTAATGCCCGCCTGCATGCCTGTCCCGGATGCCATCGGGGCTGTCATGAACAGTCTGAAAATCCACTGAAAAACGGCTCCATGTGTTCTGAAACATTTCAGTACTTCAATACCACTCCTGAAGAGCAGGCAAGCGGGAAAGGCTTTATTCCGACAAGCCTGACCCAGAAATACGGCATCAATGCCAGCGAGATGTCAAAAATAAAGCTTTACCTGCCGGCGCTGTACGATCTGGGTGTGCTTGGACCGGGAAGGGAAATTGATTGTGATCTGGCATTTAATACGGTCGCTTTTTTTGAAAAATTATATGATCTGATCGCCAGAAGAGAAGGTATTGGTGATGATATTGCCGAAGGGCTGTACCGGGCAGCCGGTCGCTGGGGCCGCCGGGATGAAGATTTGCGCACCGGCCTTCTTGATTACGCCTACTGGGGGCAGCCGACACATCATTATGATCCCCGCGCGGAGATTTCCTGGGGCTACGGCACACTCCTTGGGGACCGTGATATCAATGAGCACTGCTTCACCTTTATTTTTTGGAAAAATTTTATTTCCGTTTTCACCGGAGCTGATCCGCCGCCGGTAGCGGCTCAGGATGTTGTGAATATCCTGACAAAAAAAATGGTCCCTTTTGATGATGACCCGTTGATGCATGACTCTAATACCGAGAATATCTATTCTGAACATGTCGCCAAGCTGGTCGCCTGGCATCGGTATTATACCCGTTTCTGGAAAGAGTCGATTCTGTTCTGTGATAATCGCTGGCCGGATTTTATCAACACCAAAGGGCCTAAAAATGAAGGCATGACCGGTAAGGGGGAGCCGCTGTTTTTTAACGCGGTTACCGGCAAGCATATCACTTTTCTTGACGGGATAGAGACGGGCAAAAGAATTTGGAATCTTGATAATGCGATCTGGACACTGCAGGGCCGCCACAGGGACATGGTGCATTTTGCCGAGTTTATTTACCAGCAGCCTTTTATCGGTGCGACGCCGACGTCTGAGTACTATCAGCCCTGGCTTGAAGACGGAAATTGGTCTTTTAAAAAAGTTAATGGCCGGTCTTTGGACAAGGATAAGTTTGATGAATTCAAGACCCGCTTTTATGAGCTGTCGGGCTGGGACAGCACGTCAGGCTGGCCGAAAAGAAGCACCCTTGAATCGCTTGATCTCGCATTTGCGGCTGATGCGCTGGAGGCAAACGGAAAAATTGGAAAAGAATAAACCTGAGCCGGGCGTGATGCCTACAAAAAACACTTGAGGAAAGATACGCAAGAACTATTGCGCGATTTAATGAGTAGGTGCCGCGGCCGGCGGGAAAAGCTCTCAAGCAGTTGAGAGCTTTTTATTTTTGCCTCATAAACAGAGCAGTTTAAAAATCGAACTGCTTCGTTCCCGTCATGCCGGCAAAAGCCGGCATCCGGGATTCTTATGTAGGGGCACGATGCATCGTGCCCCTACCCTGGACCCCGGTTTTCACCGGGGTGACGAATTTTTCTAAATTTGAACAGCATTGAGGATGCTACTACCGGCAACAGCTATAGAAAATGCTCTGGCTTCCGCTGCAATAGCGACATATCTCACCGGCATCTCACGAAACCATCAGCAGCAAAATGCTTATCTTTTTTCAGAAGAGCGCTGTCCACCTGCAGCCAGTGCGCGGCTGACTCGATATCCCGAAAAATCGCAATTTCATGCCTGTCGGTTTCTACCAGCGACTGAAACATTCTTGCCATACCGTATTGAAAATCATTGCGCACGCACAATGCCGTCGCTGTCTTCTCCGCGGGTTCAAACCGGCATTTTTTATAAAACATGATATCATTGCTTGTGGCCGTTACCCCCTGAAGATCATCGACATCGACCAATCGCTTCACATAAGTCTTTGTGCGCTCGATTTCATTTAATTCTTTGCCCAGCATATCCAGTGCCCGGGCGTCACATATCCCCGAAAGCTTCACAATCAGCAGTTCATCATTGACGATCTTTATCATACAGGCACCCAGGCAGCACATCCACTCCGAAACCCGCGCATACCGCATTTTCAGTCAGACTGTTCACGCACGAGATCAATATCCACAGCCAGCCACTGTGCGGCAGACTCCCGGTCTCTAAAAATGTTTATTTCATGATTCTCGCTCTCAAGAAGCGCCTGAAACATTCTGGCAATGCCGTATTGCAGGTCGGTAAACACGCAAAACGCCGTTTTAGTGACGGTCTGCGGTTCAAGCCTTAAACTTTTATACAACATGACATCGCCGCTTTTAAGGGCAACGGACAGGTTTTCATCAACAAATACAATCCTTTTAGAATAAGCGCCTGCAGCCTCTATTCTGTTGAGCTCCCGGGCAAGCGCAAGAGCTGCTCCAGAGTCGATTATTCCGGACAGCCTGACGATTAAAAGATCATCATTAACAATTGTTACCATACCGGCAGAACTCCACCTATCCCGTTAGTTCCGTATCGAAAGAGCTTCTTACTCTTCATGCGCCACAGCAGTCCAGATGCGCTTCAGTGGCAGCTCGGCTTTCACCTCCGCATCAAGCCCTTCATATACGGCTAAAAGCTCATCCAGCAGCTCCTTTTGAGACCAGAGACGCAACTGGAAGAAAATGGCCTTAAGCTCTTTCTCCAAAGGGCTGCTAAAACCAGGCCATGATATCAACAGCTCTTCCTGCGCGCCGAATTTCGCCGCCGCTTCAAGCAGCCTGTCCACGGCCGGCCGGTCGACAGGGGCATCATCGGTTCGCACTGCTACGCACAGGCGGGGCGCTGCAAAGCCGAGGGGGCCGGCGCCGGCAAGAATATACGCATCGCCGTGTGCATCGTCAGCACACAGGCAGGTCGTATAGCCCCGGGCTTTGAGTACCGCGTCCACGAGGCGCGCCAGTCCGCGACCGGGGAAGCGGGCCGCGATGAGCCTCGCTATCTGGTCACGGGCCAGGGCTTCAAGGTTGATACTCTCACTGGTTTCATCGCTTGCGCTGTCGATTGGACAGACGGCTGCGGAGAGCGCCTCCGGCTTCCAGTCAGCCGCCTTCATGGCGGCAAGGCGCTCCTCGGCATTATTGCGATGCACGCGGCAGATAGTGCGGGATGAGGCGAATGCCACAAGCAGGTCACGGCCGAAATACGAGCGGGGTACCGCCTCGGCAATCCACGAAACAGATCGCCAGTGATAAAAGGGGTCCTGGGCCGCATGCTCGAAACGGTACGGGCCTGCCACTTCCCCGATAGTAATGGCCGGTTTGGATTGAAGGGGCATAAGTACGAGATCGCCCTTCTTCATATCATGAGCAAAGGGCCACACCTGATTTACATTACTCATAAGCTTTGCATGGCTCGAGCCGGGGTAGGTCCGGCTCATGACCTGGTAGAGCCCGTCGCGGTCAGGCAGCACGTCAAGGTTGACGCTAAGTTTGGGCCATGTCACATAAATGCGTTTTTCCTGGAGAAACTTCTGTTCGTATTCGCCGTGCATGCCGGCGCGGACCAGCCAGACAGCCATATGATTCTCCCCTGTAATGGAATTGACGGCCAGCGGATTCAGCAACGCTCATGCTCTGCTCAACGCCAGCGGTAACCGCTTGCAAACATACCAGCCGGACTGCGCCCGCAAAGCATGAGCGCGACAACTCTCCTGCCCTGTTCGCATTATAGCATTCACTGACAAGAGCTCAAGTGTCAAAATACAATGCAGCCTGCATGCCGTCAACCGCGCTGCTGACAATGCCGCCGGCATAGCCTGACCCCTCACCGACAGGAATGAGCCCGCGAATGCCCCGGGCATGGTATGTATCCTTATCACGGGCGATGCGCACAGGCGAGGAGGTACGGGTTTCGACTCCTATAAGAATTCCTTCGCTTATAAAGCCATAGAGCTTTTTATCAAAAGCTGCCAGGCCCCGCTGCAGAGGGCCGTATATGAATTCCGGCAAAAGCAGACGAAGCTCAAAAGGAGTAATGCCGGGGCTATAGGAGCAGTGGATATCCTGCGCGGGGAAATCGACGGGAGTGCTGCCCATAAAATCAGCTGCGCGCTGCACCGGAGCAAAGAATGCGCCACCGCCGGCTTTAAATGCCGCATGCTCAAGCTGCTCCTGAAACGCAATGCCGCCTAAAGGACCCTGGTCCGCAAAATCATCTTCGCGAACCGTAACCACGATGGCGGAATTGGCCCGGCCCGAGTCGCGGCCATACGTGCTCATGCCATTGGTGCACAGCTCTCCATCGCCGGTGGCGCAGCCGATCACAAAACCGCCCGGGCACATGCAGAAAGAATACACCCCCCTGCCGCTCTCTGCGTCTTTATGGCTGAAAAAATAATCCGCCGAGCCGAGGGCCGGATGGCTTGACCACGGGCCGAGCATGGCTTTGTCGATCATCTCCTGCGGGTGCTCGATGCGCAGGCCGGCGGCAAAGCCCTTGGGCTCAAGGACAACCCCCTTGTCATGCAGCAGGCGATACATGTCCCTGCTGCTGTGGCCGGTGGCAAGAAAGACCGTTCCTGCGGAAATATGTTTCCCCCCTGCGGTAAGCCCCGTCACCCGGCCCTTCTCTATGCTGATATCGCTCACCCGCGTTTCAAACACAAAATCAGCGCCGCGGCGCTGAAGCGCATCGACAAGGGCCGGTATAATTTTCTGCAGCCGGTCCGTGCCGATATGGGGCTTGCTGTCGAAAGCTATAGAGGGGTCGGCGCCCATCTTGATGAGGGTTTTGAAAACTTTTTCTTTCAGGGGAGATTTCGTGCGCGTCGTGAGCTTGCCGTCGGAAAATGTGCCGGCGCCCCCTTCGCCGTACAGGGCGTTTGACTCGGGGTTCAAAAGCCCCTGCCGCCAGAACAGATCAACCGATACGGCCCGGTCTTTGATCCGCTCGCCCCGCTCAATAACAATCGGCGGCGATCCCCGCTCGACAAGCGTGAGCGCGGCAAAGAGCCCTGCCGGGCCGCTGCCGATAATGACGGGCCGGTCTTTCAGCCGGG
>JAFGCP010000443.1 GCA_016932595.1 Deltaproteobacteria bacterium | reverse complement strand
CGCCGCATTGACGGCCGCACCAATAAAGATATTCGCCCCATCAGCTGCGATGTGGCGCTGCTGCCCAGAGCTCATGGCTCGGGCCTGTTTACCCGCGGCGAGACCCAGGCTCTGGTGGCGACAACCCTTGGCACGGGCGATGATGAGCAGCGGGTTGACGCGCTTATCGGCGAGAGCACCAAGGCGTTCATGCTGCACTACAATTTTCCGCCGTTTTCCGTTGGCGAGGCCCGTCCTCTCCGGTCAGCAAGCCGCCGCGACATCGGCCACGGCAACCTTGCCGAGCGCGCAATCAGCTATGTCCTGCCGGCGGCTGAAGTTTTTCCGTACACCATCCGGATCGTGTCCGAAGTGCTTGAGTCAAACGGCTCATCCTCCATGGCAACGGTCTGCGGCAGCACGCTGTCGCTGATGGATGCGGGCGTGCCGATCAAGGACCCGGTTGCCGGCATCGCCATGGGGCTCATCAAGGAGGGCGACACCTTCGTGGTGCTGTCCGACA
Source organism: Deltaproteobacteria bacterium (assembly GCA_016932595.1). Lineage (GTDB taxonomy): Bacteria > Desulfobacterota > WTBG01 > CAIYCZ01 > CAIRTM01 > CAIWCT01. The sequence goes on along the minus strand of JAFGCP010000443.1, from coordinate 4,415 downwards.
TTCTGGGCGATGAGGATCATGTCGGCGATATGGACTTCAAGGTTGCAGGCACGCGCAACGGCGTGACCGCCATCCAGATGGACATCAAGATCAAGGGGCTGCCGAAGGAGATTCTGTCCGCGGCCCTTGAGCAGGCCCGCGAGGGGCGGCTTCATATCCTTGACATCATGCAAAAGACGATCAGTGAGCCGAGGCCCGAGATTTCGCCCCGCGCGCCGCGCATCGTTACCATTCAGGTTCGGCCCGATAAGATCAGCGCCGTCATTGGCCCCGGCGGCAAGAATATCAAGGGCATCATAGCCCAGACCGGGTGCAAGATAGATGTTGAGGACGACGGCAAGGTATCGGTGGCATCAGCTGATCAGGCATCCATCGAGAAGGCCCTGGATCTGATTCGCGGCCTTGTGGCCGAGGCCGAGATCGGCAAGATCTATAAGGGCAAGGTTCGCAAGATTATGGATTTCGGCGCTTTTGTTGAAATCATTCCCGGCTGTGACGGCCTTGTGCACATCTCCCAGCTTGCCAATGAGCGCGTGGCCAATGTGCGCGACGTGCTCAATGAGGGCGACGAGGTCATGGTCAAGGTTCTCGAAATCGATTCGCAGGGGAAAATCAGGCTCAGCCGCAAGGCTGCGCTCAGCGGCCAGGACCAGGCCGACTGAGGCCATCTGCCGTCATAACAAGGGTTGCTGCATGGGGGCACAGGGAAACAATGTTTCCCCGTGCCTTCGTCGTCTAAGAACAGCGGCCCATAAACAAAAGGGCGCAATTAGTTTTATACTAAAAAATTTCTATTTTATCCCCCTTTGAAAAAGGGGGATACAGGGGGATTTTTTGCAGCCTGACAAATCCCCCTAACCCCCTTTGCTAAAGGGGGAATCGTTTCACCCACTCTTTTGTGGGGCTTTGTACTAAAGGCGCCTGAAACAATTTAAAAGAAAAACACATAATGGCAACAATACATAAAACCGTCCTTGGCAGCGGCGTGCGGATCGTGACTGAGCGGGTTCAGCATGTGCACTCCGTTTCAATGGGCATATGGATACGCTCGGGCTCGCGCCATGAGCATAAAGCAGAGTCCGGCATAGCCCATTTCATAGAGCATATGCTGTTTAAGGGCACAGAAAAGTACTCGGCCGGCGAAATAGCCCGCATGATCGATTCGGTCGGAGGGGTCTTCAACGCCTTTACTTCAAAGGAGTACACCTGTTTTTATATAAAGGTGCTCAAGCAGCATATGGACCTTGCGGTAAATCTGCTGTGCGACATTTTTTTTCATTCCCTGTTCCTGAAGGATGATATTGAAAAAGAGCGCAATGTCATTCTGCAGGAGATCAATATGGTGAAGGACACCCCTGATGATTATATCCAGGATATGTTCAATCATGATTTTTTCACCGATCATCCTCTGGGGTACAATATCCTCGGGGAGCTTGAAACGGTTCAGAATTTCCGGCGTCCGGACATAACCGGATTTTACCGGCGCGAGTATCTTGTGCCGGAGCGGATTGTTATTGCGGTGGCGGGCAATATGGAGCATGAGGCCGTTGTCGACCGGATGGCAAAAAAGTTTGATGCTATCAGGAAGAAAAAGCCCTCTCCGGCGCAGGCCTCGTTTGAGCCTTCGCGCAGCATTTCCTGCAATTTCCGCAGCCTTGAGCAGGTGCATGTCTGCCTTGGCACGCCCGGCTGCTCGCATCTTGCCTCTGAGCGCTACGCGCTGTATGTGCTCAATTCCATTCTCGGGGGCGGCATGAGCTCGCGGCTTTTCCAGGAAATACGGGAAAACCGGGGCCTTGCCTATTCCGTTACATCTTTTACATCATCTTTTTTCGATACGGGCGTATTCGGCGTCTATATGGGAGTTGTGAAGGATACGGTGCAGGAGGCGCTGCGCATCGTTTTTGAAGAAATGCGCAGCCTGCGTAAAAAGCCGGTCACTGCCGCCGAGCTTTCAGCTGCCAAGGAGCAGCTCAAGGGAAATATGCTGCTTGCCATGGAGGGAACCGACAGCCGCATGAGCCGCCTGGCAAAGTGCGAAATGTATTATGACCAGTACATACCGCTTTCCCGGATTCTCAAAGACATCGATTCTGTAACGCAGGATGATGTGCGCGAGCTGGCCTGCAGGCTTTTCAGGGATGATCAGCTTACCTGCACCTTTTTAGGGCCTCTCAGAAACAAGGACCTGCCCCGCGACCTGCTGCTGCTGGGCTGATGATCCAGCTGAACGCTTTGCATGCATGTGGTGCATTTCAATTACAGGGGCGACCGGCCGGTTGCCCTTTTTTTATGTGCGCCCGGCAGGGCGCACGCACTGGGAGGTGAAAGCCCTCTATAGGCCCGGTACGGCTGCTTCCCTGCAGCAAAAAAGCCAATAAACAATCGGTGACCCTCATGCTTTCAAGGTGACTCTAATCCTTCCTGTGAGAGAATTGCCGGTGGGCACAGACCACTCAACATTGCCAGAGCTGGCGCCCTCTTTGTCCTCCGCAGCCGGCGTTCAGGCGCCTGTCTTGCCGTCTGTTTCCCGCGGCAGAAAATAAAATATCGCCAGGAGAAAAACCACTGTTACCGGCTGATATGAATCTTTAAGCAGCATCCAGGAGAGCAGTGCAACAAAAGGCATGATGAGAACCGCCACATGGATGATCAGAACCTGGCGGGAAAACGGTTTCAAAAGAATCTGCAAGGGGCTGCTCTTCAGCAGATACTCCCGATCGGCTAGAATTGATCCCAAAGCCATGGGCCAGCAGAGCTGCGCGAGATAGGCAACCGGCGTGAAAAAATCAGAATTAATGAATCCATTTCGCCCGAACAGAGTGCGCGGCTCCGTTTCGGCAAAGACAGATAAAAAAAGGCCGTAAAAAGAAAACAGGTACGCGTATACGTAGAAAGCGATATAGCCGATGATTACGGAAAAGATGGTCACGGCAAGAGAAAAAAGGGGAGGGGGGATTGTCTGAATACAGCGCAGCGGTATTTTTTCTCTAGCCGCCTGCAGCAGCTCATGGTGGCCCGAGGGCAAAATAATGCGGATGCAGCCTATCCCGACATAGCCCCAGCAATACAGAAGCCCGGTAATCCAGAAGCCCCAGCACAGTTCCTGCATGCGCCACTGCTCATAGAGCGCCAGTGATGCGCTGATGACAAACCCCAATACGCTGGTGGTGCAAAGCCTGATAAAAATATTTGCTGCCGCCATATGCCGTTCTGATTGCGCGAAAAATGGAAAAGGGGACAGCGCCCTTTATTGCCTCTTCTTTTGCGGCCTGCCGGGATTCAGACAGGCAAGAGAACGCTGCAATTTTTGCTCAAGTCGTTTTATGAACTTGCTGCTCCCCAGCACCAGCCCCCGCTGCGTTTTCAATCGCAGTTCCTCAACTACCGGGTTATCCTCTGCCTGCAGATACTCTTTCCATTGCAAGGGTTCCATAGCAAAGTTGCGCGTGCTTACTGGGATTAAGCCGCTGCTGCCAGCCTTGCCGGTATGCACCCGAGCGCTCGACCATCGGTAATCCCAAGCATTCTTCACAATGCCTACTCGCACGGGATTGCGTTCAACATAGCGTATGGCATGATAGAGATGTCCGGTATCCATAAAGCATGAATAAAACCGGCCCTGCCATAAATGGCCCCGCGCTTCATTTTTCCGGTTCACATATTGGGCATACCTCATGTGAAGCGTATTAAATACTCGGGCAAGCGATTCAGTCTCACGGGGAACAACAATAAAATGAACATGATTACGCATGAGGCAGTAGGCAAGGATTTCAAGGTGGTACTTTTCGGCATACTGGCTCATCCAGGTGCAGTACCGGTTATAATCATCTTCTGTTTCAAAAACATCCTGCCGGTAGTTGCCACGCTGGGTAACGTGGTGGGCAATATTGGGTATGACGATTCGTGCTTGTCGTGGCATGATGAGGGATTATATGTCGCCGGGACAAAAAAAGTCAATCACAAAGGGCGCTGTCCCCTATTTAATGTTAATCCAAATCATGTTTTCTTTTTGGAATTATTTGTATGGATTGGGGAATTTTTAACTTGCAGAACAATTTATAACTTGTTGATAGGATAAGATTCTCTTCAGATGCTACTTGTCTTGAAACAACAAGTTTGCCACCTTGTATAACTTTAAACTTGATTCCACTACAATCTGCAACCACCAAGGTACATTTCGCTTTGCTTGTCCACGGATCATTAAAAACATATTTTGCAGTTTTAATATTGTGTTTATGCAATACTAAGGCTTCTGCTATAAAATCTGTTTCCGCAGTGGGCATTATCGTACCTTGGAAGTATTATTTATTATGCCTAACGATGCAAATCAGCCGCGCGGTCTTTTGCGTCGGCTGAATTTGCTTGGTTATACCCAAGTTTATTTTGAATAATCGAAGCCAAATCTGATAGCT
>JAFGCP010000071.1 GCA_016932595.1 Deltaproteobacteria bacterium | reverse complement strand
GGCGTTATTGTCTATATGCGGCAGGAAGGCAGGGGTATCGGCTTTCTCAATAAAATGAAGGCCTATGCCCTGCAGGATAAGGGCCGCGATACGATTGAAGCAAATGAAGATCTCGGCTTTGCCGCTGATTTGCGCGATTATGGCATCGGGGCGCAGATTCTGCGGGATTTGGGCATTGCAAAAATAAAGCTTTTGACCAATAATCCGAAAAAAATTATCGGCCTTGAAGCCTATGGCCTTGAAATCGTGGAGCGCGTTTCCATTGAAGTGCCCCCGAAGCCGCAGAACCTTCGCTACCTTTCCACCAAGAAAGAGCGGTTCGGGCATATGCTCAAAATGACCGATAAAAAGCCTGAATAACCCCCAGACAAGAAAGGGATTGCCATGGCCAAGATTCTCGAGGGAAAGCTTTCCGCTGCCGGCCTGCGGTTTGCGCTTATTGTGAGCCGCTTCAATGATTTTGTCGTCGGCCGTTTACAGGAAGGCTCTGTAGACGCCATAGTCCGTCACGGCGGCGATGAAAAAAATATCGAAATTATTAAAGTTCCCGGAGCTTTCGAAATACCTCTGATTGCCAAAAAAGCGGCGAAATCGGGAAAGTATGATGCGGTGATCTGCCTTGGCGCAGTTATCCGCGGCGCAACGCCCCATTTTGACTATGTGGCGGCAGAGGTATCAAAAGGCGTAGCAACCGTGGGGCTTGAGACCGAGATACCCATTACATTCGGCGTTCTGACGACCGATAATATCGAGCAGGCTATCGAGCGCGCCGGCAGCAAGTCGGGCAATAAGGGCTGGGACGCTGCCGTATCGGCTATCGAAATGGTGAGTTTGCTCAAGGCTTTCTAGTAGTTTTTGTTGTACATTGTTCTTTTACATCCGGAAAGGGTGACTGCTTTGTCACGAAGAAAATCGCGCGAACTGGCCGTTCAGATGCTCTACCTGGTTGAAATGACCGGATATAAACCTGATGCAGCTCTGACTTTTTACATGAATAATTTCAGCCCGCCGGATGAATTTCGCGCTTTCGCCGAAACGCTTGTCAGGGGCACCTGCGAGCACTGCAAAGAGATTGACAAACTGATCGGCAAGACCGCAACAAACTGGTCGCTCTCCCGCATTACACCGGTCGACCGCTGCATTTTGCGCGTGGCGGTATTTGAGATTATACACTGCACTGATATTCCCTACAAAGTGACCCTCAACGAAGCCATAGAGCTTGGCAAGAAATTCGGCACGGAAAAATCAGGCGCCTTCATCAACGGCGTGCTTGACAATGTGCTTGCAAAGCATCCCGAGCTTGAGAAAAAAAACCGGTAGCGTTTTTCTGCTGCAGTATTTTGAAGGCGCCGGCACGACAGGTAAACCTGTCGTGCCGGCGCCTTTTTTTGTGCCATGATGGTTTGACACCCATTCGGCATGTCATCTGGTAGCGGTTGGAGAAGGTACTCCAGTAGACCGGTGCTAATATGGAATTTTGACAAACAGGCATAGTCACAAGATAGTGGAAATGGATTTTGCAAAATTCAGTTTGCCGGGTATGTCGACAGGAGTTTCCAGCCATGAGCCTGTCGCATTGCAGAAAACAGGCCTGACCGCTTATCACAAGAGAGCATGCCGGTAAGCAATCCCTTCCTGTAATTGGCTGGATTCAACCAATAAAATTCATTTTTATGTTTTTTGCTGGCTGAAATCAGCCAATCATTTTCATCGCATACGCTGCCAAAGCTACAGAGTATATTTTTAATTTTTACCAACCAGCTGTTTTTTTAATTCTTTTTATTCAATGCTGATTTTTTCACAACAATTTATTTTATTTGGTACAATTATTGCAATAAAAAATTTCTATAAACTTATTTTTTGCCTGCCCTTGCAGGGGGAATATGCAGGGGGGAATAAAGCTCAGCATATCTTCAATCAACCTGCCTCGCACAACGATTTTTTATGAATAGATTTTTATAATGGGGGCAAGCTGTGCCTCCAATGAAAATAACCTTTAACGGGGGAATCCATGAAGACAGTACAAAAAGTATTTCTGACAGTCGCGGCACTGGGGCTTTTGGCTGCGACCGGGTGCAAGCAGCCCTTAGACCTGTCGATGCAGAGAAACCGCATATTTTTGCTGGGGCGGCTGCTTGCGGACACGGCCTGCGATGTGCGGGTGATTTGGCGGAAAGCGCCGGAGGATACTGCGCCGGTCACAGTAACGGCCGATTTGAGCGAAATCGGGGGCAATGCCGCGCAGGAGCTTGCCGCAAGCGAAAATGGCACCTGGCAGTGGAGCGGACAGGTGTCTCCTGCTATGCCTGGTGAAAGATTAATTACCATTACCGCGGCTGACAGCCAGGAACAGACAAAAGAAGTGAGCAAAAAATTCCGGGTTTTCAATACCGACAAGGCCATAGCAATCGCTACGGGGGGATTTAACAACTATTCCAGCCTCGCACTCCTGGCCGACGGCACGCTGGTGGCATGGAGTTTGGTGGACGGGAGCAGGATAGAAACTCCTGACGGGCTTGCAGATATAACCGCCATAGCAGTGGGGGAGATGCACAGCCTGGCCCTTAAAGCAGACGGCACTGTCGCGGCATGGGGGTGCGATACTAATTCTTATTATGATTATGATTACGGGCAGTGTGATGTTCCAGAAGGGCTTACCGATATAGTGGCCATTGCGGCCGGCGGCACGGGGAGCCTTGCGCTACGGGCTGACGGGGTTGTTGTAACGTGGGGCTGTGAAGATATGTACGGTGTGGGGCAGTGTGCTGCTTCCGCAGGACTTACCGATGTGGTTGC
>JAFGCP010000442.1 GCA_016932595.1 Deltaproteobacteria bacterium | reverse complement strand
GATGCCATGCTCGGCAAGCCGCTTGCCGCGGCCCTGAACGGAAGCAGGGCAGAATGCTCCAGAATGCTCATGGGGGTGATGGAGACAAAAAAGGAAGTACGGGAGTTCCGTAGTGCATGGAAGCGCCGCGACGGGGCGCCGCAGGTTGTCATTATGAACATATCGCCGCTTTTTGAGCAGAGCCGGGGTTTTACCGGGGCGGCTTTGCTTCTGCGGGACATCACGCGCCAGGCCGATCTGGAGAGCAGGCTTGCCGGACGCCTTGGATTTTACCGGCTGACCGGCAAGAGCAAAAAGATGCAGGAAATATACTCCCTGCTGGAAGAACTGGCCGAAACCGACACCACCGTGTTGCTGAGCGGTGCGAGCGGAACCGGCAAGGAGCTTGTGGCCGAAGCAATCCATTATGCAAGCCCGAGGTCGCAGCGCCCCCTGGTCAAGGTCAACTGCTCGGCGCTTTCGGAGCATCTGCTTGAGAGCGAGCTGTTCGGGCATGTGAAAGGGGCTTTTACCGGCGCCGATCGGGACAGAACCGGGAGGTTTCAGATGGCGCAGGGCGGCACGATCCTGCTTGATGAAATAGGGGATATAGCCCCCCGTCTGCAGATAAAGCTGCTGCGGGTGCTGCAGGAGAAGGAGTTCGAGCGGGTGGGGGATGCAGAACCGATCAAGGCCGATGTGCGCATCATTGCAGCCACGAACAGCAATCTTGCGGAAAAGATCAGCCGCGGAGAATTCCGCACAGACCTGTATTACCGGCTCAAGGTGGTTGAAATCGATCTTCCGCCGCTGCGCGAGCGCCTTGAGGACCTTCCCATGCTCGTTGATGAATTCTGCAGGGCCTATAATGCAACTTTTAAAAAAACCATCTCCGGCATTTCCGACGAAGTGCGCGACATGCTGCTGAGCCATTCCTGGCCGGGCAATATTCGCGAGCTGAAGCATGTGATAGAGCATGCCTTTGTCCGTTGCCATGATACTGTTATTTCGACGGAGCATATCCCTGCCTACATCACACAGGCTGCTCTGCAGCAGGAAAATATACGTGATGTTCTGAATAAAGCCGGCGGGAACAAGTCCGATGCTGCCCGCCTGCTTGGCGTAAGCCGTCAAACAGTGTACAGAAAGATGAAAAAAAAGCCTGACGGGAAAGATGCCCCTGCTTGAAAAGCAGCTCTTTTCGCTGGGCTGAGTTTGTTGCGCTCCTGTAACGGGTTACACAGCGCGGGTGTAACAGGTACATCATGCATGCGCCGTGCTCCCGATATCCCTCCCATAACAACCTGATAAAACACCTAAAAATAAAAAAGTGCCCCTATTCCCAGGCCGGCATGAATATTGAAATGCCTCCGCATGCAGTACCCCTGTCATAGAAAAAATAAACCGCAGCCTATTGTATACATGCAGGGAGGGCGCCAGCATGCAAGCAAGCAGCCAGTTGCCAAAAGTCCTTGTGGTTGATGATGAAGAAACAATGCGCTTTACGCTCAAGACCTTTTTATGTGAGGCCGGGTTTGATGTGGCAGTAGCACCTGATGGTGCCAGCGCCGGGATTGCATTTGGGGAAAACGATTTTCAGGTTGCGCTTGTTGACCGGATTCTTGCCCGGGGGGAGGATGGTGTTGATGTAATCAAACGCCTGAAACATGCAAACCCGTTTTGCGAAACGATACTACTCACGGCCCATCCCACATTTGAGTCAGCGGCAACAACGCTCAAAACCGGAGCTTTTGACTATCTGGTAAAACCTGTGACGCGTGACATGGTCTGCACCGCGGTTCAGGAGGCTGCGCAGGCTGCCGGCAGAAAACGCAGCGAGCGTACGGGCCTTTCCCTGTTTCAGTCCATAGCGCAGACCGCCCCAATCCCTATTGCCGTGTTCAATGCGGAGGGGGCCATGGAACTTTCCAATGCAGCATTCTACCGAGCGTATGGTTTGGATAGCACACATTTTTTTGATGCCGGTGACGGGTTTGTCGATGAGGCCGATATCGAAAAGAATCGAGCCGAGTTTCAGGCCCTGCTCAGCGGGGACGCCACAGAGTTCCAGCGGGAGACGCGCCGGCTGACCCGCGATGGGGGCACGCACAAAGTCATGCAGCATATGTTTGCCTGCGGCAGCGCTGCCGCCTTGCCGTTGAAGCATATCGTGGTTATGGACCAGGATATCACCGACATCAGGAACCTTCAGAATCGCCTGCTGCATGCCGACCGGCTGACGACGCTGGGCAAAATTTCGGGTAGCCTGTTGCATGAGATAAAAAATTCGCTTCAGGCGGTTGCCGGATATGCCGAGCTGGCCCTTGTCAAAGAGCAGGTCAAAAATTCGGCTGAGCCCGAGATGCGCAAAATTATCGGTGCTGCAAATGGCGTTGATGAGATGTGTAATGTATTGAAAAACATGATCCGCCGCGATGATATCACATTCAGTTCCGTAGATCCCTGCGACGTCATTGAAAAAGCCATTGCCATTCTCAGCAAGGCAGGTGCTCTGCGCAACATGTGTATTCACCGGCGTTATTCCGGCCAAAAGGTCCTCATCCATGGCAATGTGCTGCTGCTGCAGCAGATTTTCATCAATCTCATTATTAACGCTGCGCATGCCATGGAAAATATTCAGAATAAAAGCCTGTATGTCGGCAGAGCATCTGATTCCACAAAGAATGCGGCTTCCCTGTTTGTCAGGGATACCGGCTGCGGCATCCCCAAAGAGCTGCGCAGCAAAATTTTCGAGCCCTTTTACAGCACCTACCTGCACAAAGGCGGCACCGGCCTTGGGCTTTCGATAGTTAGGCAGATCGTTGAGCTGCACAAAGGAACCATCAGTGTTGCAAGCGTTGTCGGCAGAGGGTCGATGTTTACGGTGACTTTGCCCCTTTCTGATCATGCCGATAATCCGAGCGCGTGACGATTGTACTGGATTGGCAGCATGCCGCGTGAAATGAGGGGAGCTTCATGGAATACACAGCAGGCTGTACCGAAGCAGCGGAGGAGATGCGAGCAGCAGTGCCCGCCGCATGCCCGAGGGAAGGGGCTGCCGGCAATAAAAAGGTTCTTATTGCAGAGGATTATAAAATGCTCCAGCTGCTTTACAGCGAAGAGCTTGCCGAGGAGGGCTATGATGTTGCGGTGTGCGGCGATTGCGCCACATTGCTGAAGATGATTGAGATGCACAGGCCCGACATCATACTGCTTGATATCATGCTTGGCGGACATAATGCGCTTGACATGCTGCAGGACATTTATGCACGGTCCCGCGGGGCTTTGGTGCTGCTGAACAGCGCATATTCCCCTGCCTATTCAAGAAGTGCATTTGGTGTGGCTGGTGCTGACTATCTGGTGAAAAGCGCCGATATTCAACCCATGAAGGACAAAATCAGGAGCCTGTGCGCGCAGCAGGCAGGAAGGCTAAGGGTAAAATCGTTGCCGGTCTGAAGATGCTGCCTGATGTTGAAAAACCGGTATGCAGAGAGACTACCGGAAACATGATAAGAGGGCGTGGATACACTTTTTACTATGGGGGCACCTATGAAAAAAGCATACAGCTTGCGAGGGCAGCTGACGGTTGTCTGTATTGGTCTGGTGACCGTTCCGGTGATGGCGCTTGGATTCGTCAGTATCCTAACGTCAATGAATGTGATGGATAAATTTGTGGGGGCGCACCTGCAGGAGCAGTCCCTGATGATAACAAACGATATCAAAACCGCCATAGAGTTGAATCAGCGCAAGGTCAGCAGCAATCTGAAGGTTGCCCATGAGATTTTCTATGAGCAGGGAAATCCCGTGGTTTCACCTGATGAAATGCTTGAAATGGATGCTGTGGATCAGTTCACCCTGGAGGGTAAAAAGGTCCGGATCCCCGCCATGATGATAGACAACAAAAAAATCGCCTTTTCATATGATATTGTTGACAGAGTTCAGCAGCTCACGGGCGGCACAGTTACGATATTTCAAATGATCCCTGATGGTGCGCTCCGAATTTCCACCAATGTGCTCAATGCCGATGGCAAGCGGGCCCTCGGCACCTATATACCAGGCTCATCACCGGTGTATAAGGCGGTGAGTCAGGGGTCGCCGTATTACGGGAGGGCGTTTGTGGTAAATCAATGGCGCCAGACAGCATATGAGCCCATTAAAGACGGGCTCGGCAATGTTATCGGTATGCTCTGTGCGGGCTCAGAGGATGCTTCAATGCCGATTTTGGAGGCTCTCTCCAAACGGTTGATCGGCAAAACAGGGTATGTGAGCATTATTGATGAAAACGGGGCATATGTTCTTTCCCGGAATCGTGAGCGTGATGGTACACATGCTCTTGAGCTGAAGGATGCAAAAGGAAATTTGTTTATGCAGGATATCGCAGGCACAGGCAGGGCGCTTGAACCCGGCAAGACAGGCGTCATGCGGTACCAGTGGAAGAGTAGTGGTGAGGGAAAAAACCACACGATGGTTGCCGGAATCGCTTTTTTCCCTGAATGGAAGTGGATTGTTGTATCCCAAGCCGACGTTGAAGATTATTATGATGCAATCCTGGCGATGAAAATACAGACTGTTTTCATAGCTGCCATGGCAATACTTGCAGGAGTATGTATCGCATATTTTTTCGGGCTTTCGGTTTCCCGTCCGGTGCATACGCTGCTCGGGGCTCTTAAGTGTGTCGCAGAGGGGGATTTTACGCAGGCTGCCGGCATTAAAAGCCGCATTCGTGAAATGAACAGCATGTCGGAGCAGGTTGATAGCATGATCGCAAAACTCAGTGGCACCGTTCATTTGGCGGAAAAGGTTGCACAGGGGGATCTTACGGTGCAGGTAAATCAGCTTTCAGATCGGGATGCGCTCGGGCATGCATTAAAAACCATGGTTGCAAAGCTGTCAGGCATGCTGTCCGAGATTGCGATGTCGGCCGGCAATGTTTCAGCCGGGGCCGAGCAGATGAATGCAACCTCCCAGGCAATGTCGCAGGGCGCCACCGAGCAGGCCGGCTCGCTTGAAGAGATAACCAGCTCGATGAACGAGATAACATCGCAAGTCAGGCAGAATGCCGAGCATGCCGCGCAGGCAAACAGGCTGGCGGATGAAGCGCGGGCCTCCGCGGAACAAGGAAACGGGCAGGTGTCAGAGATGGTCGCCTCCATGAAGGGGATCAGCGAGTCAAGCAGAAACATTTCCCGAATCATCAAGGTCATCGATGAAATTGCCTTTCAGACCAATCTGCTGGCCTTGAACGCGGCCGTTGAGGCTGCGCGGGCAGGCAGGCACGGTAAGGGTTTTGCGGTTGTGGCCGAAGAGGTGCGGAGTCTTGCGGCCCGCAGCGCACAAGCCGCAAAAGAAACCTCTGAGATGATCGAAGAGGCTGTCCGCAAGATCGAAAGCGGTACTTCCATGGCAGACAGGACGGCTGCTGCGCTTCAGGAAATCGTGCATGCGGCACGGAAAGTGACCGGCCTGGTGGGGGAAATTGCCGCGGCTTCCAGCGAACAGTCACATGGCGTGGCGCAAATCTCACAGGGGCTTGGACAGATCGACCAGGTGACACAGCAGAATACGGCGCATGCCGAGGAGAGCGCTTCGGCGGCCGAGGAGCTTGCCAGCCAGTCCATGATCCTGCAGCAGTATGTCAGTATGTTTAAAGTTACCGAGGCCCAGATGAAAAGACCTCGACAGGCTGATACTGCCGAACGGGCGACAGGCCGTATGCTGGAGCCAATGATGCATCATGCCGGATTGCTGAAAAATATGACTGCCGTTGTCGATGGGCATGGTAATGGGAATGGCAACGGTAATGGCAAAACCGGCTGGGGTGGCCTCATGCAGACAGATGCAGTGCCGCCGCCGGTCATTCAGCTCGATGATCAGGATTTCGGCAAATACTAGATACTATGAAGCTGCCTGATAGCTGCTGGTGTGCTGGAATTTTTCACAGGCTATCAGTTGGTGGGTGGGCTCGCGAAAGCGAGCCCTTTTTTTGTAATGGGGGTATTAAGGGTGCGCTTTTGCCGCCAGGGGCGCTGAAAGCTTATACACGCAGAAATAGGGCGAGACGGCCTCCGCCTTCAATTTTTCGCCAAACGCCTTTGCCGCAGCCTCTGATGGAAACATGCCAACATAGAGCCTTTGCCAGGTTCCGCTGCCGGGCAGGCGGGTTTCCCTGACAAAGACCGGCTGCCCCGTTTGCGCCGCTATTTTTTGCGCCGCGCTGCGGGCGCCATCTGGCTGCTTAAATGAAAAGAGATGCACGCTGTAGAAATGATCCGCTGCTTCTGCGGGGGCTGATGGAGGTTTTTTTTCTGGTGGCGCCGGCTCAACAGCGGGTTCGGCCTTGCGGGGCTGCTTGGCAGTGGATGCATAGATGTCCTGCTCTACCGATATGTCAACCGGAAACTCCTGCCGCGGCTCGGGATCGGGACGATAGACAAGGCCTCCGCCGCACCCTGCGCATGCAGCCGTCAGAAGGATAGCGCAGCAGAGTATGCCGCTGTGCGCACGGGAAAGCACCCCTTGCACTGTTTTGGTAACGGCAGTCATTTTTTAAAAAGCCCGTCAAGAGGGTTCTTTTTTGGCGCCGGCCCTGCGCCATCGGCTGCTGCATCATGTTCGGCGAAGGAAAAGTAGTCGCAAAAATTCGAGTTTTCCTTATCAACGACGCGCTCAGCCTGTGTTTCCCGGCATTTATTATGCGAGCCTGAATCATAAAAACGGCAATTCAGGCAGCAGTGCAGATCAGTGCCGCAGTGCGGGCAGGTATCGGCGCGCCCTATCCGTTCGCTTGTTTCAATTGGTTTTTTGCAGCTGTGGCAGTAAGGCATTCGGAGCATATCCCGTAAGCAGCCTGTAAGATTGTATTTGTGATTAGCACAAATTATGCTATAAATCCATAACTTGCCAAAAGGGGTTTCGCTAAATCTGTGTTTTTGGGCATACAAAGGCTTTATACAATT
>JAFGCP010000441.1 GCA_016932595.1 Deltaproteobacteria bacterium | reverse complement strand
GGGATTTTTTGCACTGACAAATCCCCCTAACCCCCTTTGCTAAAGGGGGAATTGTTCGCCCCCTTTTTTGCGGGGCTTTGTACTTAGTGCCATACAGTCAGGCAGAAACCATTCATGGGTAAATATAGAATCACCGCCATAGCAGTGCTTTTACTGCTGCACACACACCTGTGCCACGGCCTTGACGTGGGCGAGGCTGCAAAGGATTTTGCCCTTCAGGACGCCGGCGGCGGCATTGTCACCCTGCGCTCGCTGATGCAGGGCCATAAGGTGACCGTTCTTGAATTTCTTTCAATCTACTGCGACTCCTGTCAAAAAAAAGTTCCCCAGCTTAACAGCCTTGCCAGGAAATACGATGCCGGCAGGCTCCGTATCATAGCCATCGCGCTGGCCAATGAGCAGCCCGAGGTAACGGCCGCCATGAAGCAGTGGGGGGTCGCCTACAGTTTTCTGGCCGATCCGGAAAAATCAACATTTCATCTGTACGGCATTCACAAGGTGCCCCGGTTTTTTATCATAGACCAGGGGGGCATCATCCGGTACAGCGGCACTGCCGATGATTTTTCCGGTTTTGAAAAAACCATTGAGGGGCTGCTGTCGCTGACGACGGCTGCGCGAAAGCTGCTGCAGCCGGGCGATGATGCTCCGCCCCTGAAACTGGCGGACACAAGCGGGAAAACCCGTGATGTGAGATTTGCCGACAGGCAGCAGATGACGGTGCTCGGCTTTTTTACCGCGGCTGACAGCGCCAACACGAAACAGGCTGACGTGCTGTCCCGTGTGCACGAAGCTTTTCAAAAGGCCGGCATTCTTGTGTATGGTGTCGGGACAGGCGCTCTTAAAAGCGGCTTGGCGGCATTCGTGAAAGCGGCGTCGCCCCGCTTTCCCCTGCTTGCTGACGCCGGCGACGGTGCAGCCGGGCTCTATGGCATAACCGGCGGACCTGAAATAGTTCTTATCGGCAGCTCCGGCCATATTGCCGCCCGCAATGCACCCCAGGCATATGATGATCTGGTAACCATGCTTGCAGTGCCCGAACCCGAGGCTCAGGCCGCCTCGCATGAGCAGCAGATACAGCATGCCCTTAAGCAGGCAATGCCCGATGCCCGTTTAATTGCACCAGTCAGGCTTCCCGAGGGGACGGTGTATGTCGGGACCGATGGCGGGGGCAAAAAAACGTTTGCACGCGTCGTGAAAAAGGATATTCTCTGCGAGGTATGCACAGACGTCGAGTTTATCGTAACCCTTGACCAGAGCGGACGGTACCGCTCCCTTGTGCTGGTGCAGCCCTTTGAAGTGTACGGCAAAAAAATCGATATCACGCAATTTTTGCGGCAGTTCGTGGGCCGCTCCTGCCGTGAAAAACTGTCGGCAGAAAGCAATGCGGACATCGTATCGGGGGCAACGAAATCAAGCCTGAAGCTCATTGAGGGTCTGAATGAGACGGAAAAGGCCTTTGCTGAAATCCAGGCTGACCCGGCCTTTGACAGCACCTTCAAACAAAGCGTCTGCTTTCAGTTTCAGTCAGAGATTGAGTTCGCGCTGCAAAAGTTTGTAGGCGAGCATGCGACGCAGGCCAAAACTGTTGCTATAAGCAATCTTGCTGCATACTGCCCTGAAAAAAAATTGCCCACATGCCCGTCTTCGGGCATCTATAAAGTAACCGTGATTAACGGTATACCGCGGATCATGTGCACCGTCCATGGCGTTGATCCCCAGTCGACAATGACTCATTAAGGAAGGACTGTTCATGTTGAAGCCACGCTGCAGGGCGGCAAAAAAATACGCTGGTATTGCCTGCCTTCTGCTGTGGGCTCTTGCCCCGCAGGCAGAAGCCGCAGCAGATAAAACTTTGCGCTTTGCCATGTATGATGCAGCCCTCGGATCGGCGGATAATGGAACGCTTGACCCGGTCAGAACCTATACGTTTCGCTATTTCACCCTCCAGCACCAGATTTTTGAAACACTGGTGGCTGTTGATTTCAATGAGCAGCAGGTCAGGCCGGCGCTGGCCGTGCGCTGGGAAACGGCCCGGGAGAAAAACATCAGGTTTTTTCTCCGCCGGAATGTGCACTTTCACAATGGTGAAATCTTTAATGCCGCCTGCGTCAAGTTTTCTATTGATCTCATGAAAGACCCGAGAAACAAATTCGGCTGGCGGTTTTTGCTTGATACGGTGGATTCGGTTAAGGTCATTGACGATTATACGGTTGAGTTTGCTCTCAAGGAGCCCGATGCCCTGCTGCTTCGGAAGCTTTCCTCCATCGGCGTCATGTTCCCCCGGAAATACTATGAGCGTGTCGGCGCGGATTATTTTTCCCGCTATCCCATGGGCACCGGCCCGTTCAGGTTTTTTTACTTTGCCTTCCAGCCGGGCGGGGGCAGGCAAATACATCTGGTTGCCAACGAGGATTACTGGGGCGGCAAGGTGGAGCTCAAGGAGCTGATATACCTTTTTATGTCTAAAGAGCGGCAGTGGCAGGCCCTTGCTGCCGGCGAGATAGATATGCTCATTACGCAGATTCCCCCGCCGGCCCCAATTCTTGAAAATGCCGGGCTCAGCCTAATCACGGAGCGGCCCCTCAGAAATTCTGCCTGCGTTTTGAATATCGACAAGCCTGGCCCCCTGCAGGACATTCGGGTGCGCCAGGCACTTGAGCATGCCGTCAACCGCAGTGATATTATAGCGCAGGCACTTGCCGGGCAGGCAGCCCCCCTGTATACGGCAGCGCCGGAAGGCTCTCTTGCCTACAGCCCGGGGCCGCCCCGGTACCCCGAAAGCAAAGAGGCTGCGCGCAGGCTCCTCAAAGAAGCCGGCCTGCCGAAGGGCTGCACCCTGAGCGTTATGGCAAGCACGATTGAGCCGGCGGTGTCGGTTGTCAAGATACTCAAGGCCCAGCTGGCCGAGGTCGGCATAACCCTTGAGCCGCATTTCCTCACCAGGGAGAGGATTATCAAGGAAATCGTAGAGCCCAAGCTCATGGGGCAGACAAAGCCCGCTCCCTACGACATCTGGGTGATTAATGCCTGGCCTGATCTTTTCGGTGCAACGGCGCACTTCTATTTCATGTTTCTCCATTCGCGGGGGCTGTTCAATATCGGCACGCGCATGCAGGCAGCCTCGCCCGTCGATGCGCTGTATGCCGAAGCACTGAAGGCCCGCGACGACAAGGAGCTTGCCGTTCTGCTTCGAAAGATGGACAGCGCCATTCTCGATGAAGCCCTGCTCATACCGCTCTATCAGCCCAGGCTAGTGTACGGTATGAAAAAAAACGTGCATTTCAAGCCCGGCCTCAACGACCTGCCGCTCAGATTTAAGCAGTGCACCATAGAGTAGAAATTATTGTTTTACACACAAAACGATTTTCCGGAGCAACCGCTTCAGAGATGGGGCGATGCATGCTGCTAAGCCGCGCTCATCCGGCACATGAAGGAAATAATGAAACCTGAAAAGGCGATTGCAAAACTGGCTGCGGGAGAATCCGTTCGGATTGCAGCCCTCGGGGACTCGCTGACCTATGGCTGGATGGTTGAGAAGGGCTATATTGATTTCCTGCAGGCAATGCTGAAAGCGAAATATCCGGCGGCAGCCATACAGCTTATAAACAGGGGCATACCCGGCGATACGGCCGAAGGCGGGCTGCGGCGGCTGAAAGCGCAGGTAATCGATGAGAGCCCCGATCTTGTGCTGGTGCAGTTTGCCTTAAACGATGTCTTTACCGGCTGCCCTCTGGCGGAATATGAAAAGAATATCGCACTGATTATCGAAAGGCTTCAGAAGGACACTGCGGCAGAAGTGCTGCTTCTTACCTCGGTGGCTCTTGCTGATCCCTGTGAGGACAGCCTGGCTTTGCCGTATTATGAGCGGCTTGAACAGGCGGCTCAGCAGCGCAGCGTCTCTATTGCGCGGGTGCATGCTTACTGGAAGGACAAGGCCGGCGGCAACTTTGACGGGCTGCTGCAGTCAGACGGGGTGCATCCCACCGCTGCGGGCTACCGCCTTATGGCCGAGGCCATCATGCAGGTGCTGCAATAAAAGATAGAATCCAGAATTCAGCATCCAGAAGTCAAAAGGGAAAAAACAGTGAAAGCGTTTTAGCCCCTGAATAGCTAAGTACGCATCCCTACTGAAAAGGGTACAAAAAAACCGTAGGACGGACAAAGAACCTGTTTAACCTGCAAAATCTTTTGTGCCGGACACGCTTCGCTTTGTGCCGGCCTACACATTCAACTCGCGTTAGGTTCGTGTCCGGCTTTTGATCCCTTTTCAATG
>JAFGCP010000440.1 GCA_016932595.1 Deltaproteobacteria bacterium | reverse complement strand
GCTGCACCCGGCCGGTGTAAGCGTCCATCCGCCCCCTGACCGCTGCCGGATCAATACCGCTGATGGCGCCGTCTTCGCCCACGGTTGCGCCTTCAAACATGCTTGCCGGATCAAAGGGCACGGCTGCGGCAAGATCAATGCCCGGGGTTACCCGGTGCTGCTTAAACGATGGCGACAGCGGCACCCAAAGCTTCTGGCCCCCGTTTGAGCGCACCTGGCCGCGGTAATTTTCATAGGGCAGATACACCTCGGCATACATGTGCCGGAACTGAACCTGCACAAGCTGCGAGCTCCGGGACAGCCCCAGCACATCGGGAACGCCCATGCTGAAAAGAAGATTGACCGCCATCTGGCCGCTCTCAACCCCGAGCCAGCTCTTTGCCCGGCCGATATCAACAGTCGCCACCGCCTGGCCATAGCGGGCCGGATACCCTGAATAGCGCAGCAGCGCAATAAGCAGGCTTGCCTGATCGCAGTCATTGCCCTGCTTTGACAGCAGGGTTTCCTGCGCGCCCTTCAGGCTGCCCCAGTAGGGCTGATACTCTATCGTGTTCTTGACATACTCATAGATCCTGATGGGGTCGCGGCCGAGGGATTCGGCAAGGGCCTTGATTTCATCTGAAAAAACAATGTCGATGCCGTCGGCAGCGCGATCTGCATCAGCGGGCGGGGTAATTGCCTGCAGGGTGGCCTGCGACAGCAGCCCGGCCATATCCCCGAGGCCTGCAACCATGACAGGCCGCACGGACTGGGGGAGGTCTACATCCCAGGCTGTAACGGGAGAAATCTTAAGTTCCGAGTCAGGAGTTCGACGTTCAGAGTTTAAAAGACCGGAATCGCTGTTCAAGCCCATTGAGGATTTCTGATCGAAAACAGCCCCCGCACCCTCTCCCCCGAAGGGGCGAGGGACATTTTTAGCGGCCCGCCCCGTGCCAAGTCGAAAAGACCGCGAGGCCCCATGAGAAGTACTGATTTTTTCATCAGTCAGTGATGGTGCTTTCTCTGCCGGCAGTTCAAATTTCACCAGCCGGTAGCTGCCCGCTGTCTGCAAAAGCCCGAGCTTGCCATCCGTGGGCAGCAGCATGCCGGGCGCTTCGTCCTTGATCTCGACTTTTTCAGGCTGCGTGATTGCCTCGATATTTAAGCTCTGAGTCGGTAGTTCGGACTTGGGAGCTGTTTTTTTTATTTTCAGCTGCCTGGCTTTTTTATCCCGGGAGTTCTTCCAGGTAAAACGAAGGCCGTTTTCGGTTAGGTCGTCCATGTCTTCGCGGTCAAGCCGCTCCGCAAGCTCGCTGAATTTTTCCTGAAATTTTTGCACCAGTGCGCGGTGCCGCTCGATAAACAGGGGCTCCGCCCCGTTGTCAACCAGCGAGTCCTCCATCTGGGCAAGCTTTTTCATGAATGCCTTCTGCGCCGCCTTTGCACTGCTGCGCAGAGCGCGAAATTCCGCACGCTCGGCCTGCAGGCTGCCGCCTGATTTTTTCTTGTGCCGTATCCGGCTGAGCACGGCTTCAAGATTGCGCATGTCCCGGCTAAACTCGCCGCCCTGCTGCTGAAAGCGGCTGAACACCTCGGGTGCTATGATATCGTTTCCGGCCTGAGCAGGGCGGGTACATAATGCGCAAACGCCTATGGCAAACGCCAGTAAAAAAACCATCTGACTTTTCGTAATCATGCACAACTCCTCATCAGTATAAAAAATAAAATTATTTCAAATAATCTCACACCTGTTTTCACCACAGAGCCGCAGAGGCAGCTACAAAACCTGAGGCATGAGCATGTTTGCTTGCTGCCAACCCCTCAGCAGAAAGCAAAACAAATCCTCTCTGCGACCTGCGCGCCTCAAGCGAAGCGGGCGGCGGCATATTCATTCCACAGGCTATTCCAAACAGTTGCCCGACTCGGTCTGCGACCAGTAAAAGCCTTTCATGCTGCAGCCGTCAGGATCTGACGCCTCCATATGGAAATTCCCATGAATCATAAGGTGCGACAGCGGCTCAAGCCATGCTTTAAAGCCTGTAAGGCTCATGCCGTAGACCGTTATCATCGTTCCGGGCTTGATGGCGGCCTTGCCTGACGGGCCATCGCCGGTTGAAGCGATGAAAAAATCATGGGCCGCGATTGCGCTGCCCGGGCCGACGCTCACCTCTTCGGGGCCGGTCATGCAGAGCGACGCCGCAGCAACCGCAGCTCCGGGCTTTACCCGCACGGAGCTTCCGGGCTTATCTGCCGTGGAGCTGAGCTGCACGGCGCCGGCAATGGCCAGGTGGGCGTATTCGCTCACCAGCACCGGGCCTGCGCAGTGCATGATGAGCGTGTCGGCCATTACCTCTGCGCCCTGCCCCACTTCGGCCCCGGGGGCGGGAGAAACGCCCGTTGACAGGACCGCTACCGGGCCGGCTGCCGCCACCTGCGCCGAATCACCGATCCGGGCGCTGCCGCCGGCGATGATATAGAGCATACCGCAGCTCACCTGCGACCATTTTCCCAGAAACACATCACCCTGTTCGGACAGAAGTGCAATTTCATCAGCATCAAAATGGTTTCTGTCTCCAGAGACCCCCATACGGCCATCCAGACAAATGACCCCCGAGTCGGCGGCCAGATGCACATATTTACCGATTTCTATTTCGGCAGGGCTGTGCATCACAAGGTCGCCGGAAGGCATACTGATGCCGGACATGATTTTAAGTTTTTTATACTTGCCGTTTGCATAGCCGTAATTTGAGGCCTCGTATTGCTCATAATCAGCATAGCTGTAAATTTTTACCGCGTCGCCGGTAGTGCCGCCGGGGCCGTAGTCGGCCTTCATGGCGCAGGGAGGCTCGGGCAGGGGCGCCTCAATGCAGCCGGTGGCAGGACTGCTGCCGGCAACAGTTATGCTCACCGTATCTGAAGGGCTTTCACAGCTTCCGTCATGAACGACAAGAATCAGGCGGTACTCACCCGCCATGTCCGCAGCAAATGACGGCTGCGCGCCTGTGGCAGTATCAAGAACCGCAGCGCTTCCCTGCGGCGCAGTGAGCGACCAGCTGTAGCTGAGGCTGTCATTGTCGGGATCAAAGCTGCCGCTGCCGTCAAGATACACGGTCTGGTCTGCCTGCGCAGACTGGTTATCTCCTGCATCAGCCACCGGACACTCATTGACTACCGTGACCGTAACCCGCGCTGCCGGGCTGTCGCAGATGCCGTCATGTACTATCAGCACCGCTACATATTTTCCGATCATGTCGGGCGCGAAGACAGGTGTTGCGGACGAGGCATTGTCAAACCCTGCCATGCTGCCCTCCGGCGCATTGAGCGCCCAGCGAAAGGTTATCGTATCATTATCAGGATCGCTGCTCCCGCGGCCGTCGAGCCTCACGGCCCGGCCGGTGTGAGCTGTTTGATTGTCTCCTGCAACGGCTTCCGGGCAGCGGTTCTCTGTGGACACGACAACTTCGTCCGGCTCACTCCAGGCAAGGCCGTCAAAAACCTTCAGACTGACGCGGTAATCTCCCTGTTTATCAAGAATGAAAGCTGTAGTCACAGTATCCCCGGATGTCAGCATCGCTGCGCTGCCCGCGGGCAGGGGCTCTACAAACTCCCACTGCCAGCTCAGCAGGGTATCATTATCCGGATCGCTTGACAGACCGGCATCAAGGGTAATGGTGTTACCCACATGGCCGAGCTGCGCACCGCCTGCCTCGGCTATGGGCGGCCGGTTTTCCGTGGACACGATAACCCGGTCGGCAGGGCTTTCGCAGGCGCCGTCATTGACAACCAGCTCAAGAACATACTCGCCGCGGCGGTCGGGCGTAATGGAGCATTCGCGCTCTGTTGTGGCTATCGGCTGCGACATGCTTCTGAGCGGCCAGGCTACAAGCTCCCAGTGATAGGCAATCGCATCGCCATCGGGATCATAACTGCCGCTGCCGTCAACCTGTGCGGTCTCACCCACCAGTGCGAGGCGGTCGCTGCCGGCCTCGGCAACCGGGCAACGGTTCACAACAGTGGCCACAACCTCATCGGCTGTGCTCCAGCCGATGCCGTCATACACCTTCAGGCTGATGCGGTACTGGCCCTTCATATCCGCCACGAATGCCGTGGAAGCGGCATCGGAGCTTGTCAGTTCTGCGCTGCTGCCATCGGGCTTTATCAATGACCACTCCCAGCCGGCGATTGCATCGCCGTCGGGATCAGAAGAGCCGCCGGCGCCAAGTGTTATGGTATCACTGATATGGTGACCCTCCTGATCCGGCCCGGCATCGGCTAACGGCGACCGGTTCACTATTGTAATGATGACACGATCGGCAGGGCTGTCGCAGAAGCCGTCATTGACGACAAGATCAAACACATACTCGCCATGCCGGTCTGGCGTGAAGCTGCACGCAGCTGTTGTCTCGCCGCGCAGTTGCGCCATGCTGTCCTGAGGATTTTCAGCAAGCACCCAGCGATAGCTCAGGCTGTCATTGTCAGGATCAGAGGAGCGGCTGCCGTCAAGGGTGACGGATGCGCCGATATACGCGCTCGTGTCAGCTCCGGCATCAGCTGCCGGACACTGGTTGACCAGACTGAATCGCGCAAAGGCCAGCGTCTGTGAGACGCCGCCTGAAGCGGCAGACAAAATGATCGCATAATCGCCCGGCGGCAGGTTTGCCGTATCAATGATTTTGACGCCGTTGCAGGAGGCGCCGATGCCAATGCTGCAGGTATCGCTTGCATTGTCGACAACCTGCTGCGCCGCAGCATCCATAACCGACAGGGTGAGTGTAACATCAGGCAGTGCCGTATTGCCCGTATTGGTAATGCGCCAGGCAAGGGTTGCCGTATCGCCAGCATGCACCTGCTCCGGGGCTATGCTCACCGCGCCCTGCAGTGCTTTGCCCCCGGCCTGACTGGGCAGTATGGTAAAGGTTGCATTGTCGAAAAGCACGGCCGCGCCGCCGCTCACATCAAGCAGTGCGGTATAGATGCCGGGCGGGGCTGCTGCCGGGCTCCACTGCACGGTAAATGCCGCGGTCTGCAGGGGCGGCAGAACGGCAATACTGCCATTGTCCGCATGCAGCTCGTCGCCTGCGGCATTCACTATTCTAAGCCGTGCATGGAGGCCGGTGAATGTATAATTGGACGAGAAGCTCCGCACCGATGCGGTAAGTGCAATTTTTTCATGGCCATAATACTGTGCGCGGTCTGTTGCCACTTCGGCAGCAAGCCCCCTGTCGGCCGTAATAGCAAAACCGGCTGATCCGGCTGCCTGCACAGTATCGCCTTCATGCACGACTGCCCAGGCAGTATAGCTGCCTGAGGGAAGCTCGCCGGTATTCCACACAATAGTCTCTACCGCTGGAGCCGCGCCGTCAACTGCAACCTGTTTACCTGAAGTGGGCGACCCGGCCACGGCGCCGCTTCCGTCTTTTATGACCACATCAAGAGCAGCCGTGTGGCTTGAGCCATCAAGGCTCGCAATGGTTAACCGCAGCGTTGCATTATCAAAAGCTGCATAAACCTGCCTGTCGGGCTCGACCATAACGCTCAGATTGCCGGAACCGACAATAAGGCTTTTCCCGGCTATATTGTCCGTTTCACTGAATTCGGTTATTTCACCATCCGGGTCGATTGCACCATACACATAATGCTCACCGGCGGTTTTTCGAGGCGCATCCCAAACGGCGGATACGGTAGTGCTTTGGCCGAAATACAGCGTTTCATACACATAGCTTTCGCCTATCACATTATTGCCGGCAGGCTCGCCGTCATAGAACCGCACGGAAAAGCCGCCTGCAGGAGTACCCCAGTTGACAACAGTTGCGCTGATCTCAACCGGCTCAGCCGCAAGGGGGATGAGCGGGCTGAAGAAAATGTCCTGACTGCGGATACTTAAATTGGGCAGGGAGGGCTCTGCAACATCGATGCTCTTTACGGTTTCATTATTATCATAGCGGGCTTCGGGGATAGTTCCTTCGGGATTTACAATACAATGAATATAGTTTCTGCCCGTCTTCCCCAGGCTCGGCCAGTTTGCCGCTACCGTTGCAGTATCACCTGGAGCAAGGGCGGGGACAGCCTCTACGGCATGGAATCCTCCGGCACTTTCGCTGAAGAAAACTGTGGAAGCGGCGGACGCGCTGCCGCCGATATTGCGAACAATCGCGCTAATTGTAACCGGCTGGCCTTCAACAGGTACCGTTGGATCAATCGTGACATCATAGGAATATATAACAAGATCAGCCCCGGCAGATGTTTCTTCTATGTCAATGGTCGCATATGCCTGATTATTACCCGCATTCAAATCGCCGATTGCCTGATCAGGATACAGGACAATATAGATTTCATGACCACCACCAACAGCCTGCCAGGCAAACGCAACATCAACGCCTTCAAGGCCGCAAACCCGCTCGATGGTTATATTATCAATTAATGTACCGCCGGCATCGGGATGGCCATCATAGCAGTATACACGGACATTAACCGCATCGCGCATAGCGGCATTGGTGACTCTCGCCTTGACAGTAACATTGTCTCCTGCATACGGAGCCAAAGGCTCAAGCGTAATATTCTCCGGCAAAATCGCAGGATCGGGCTTGACACCAGCGCCGTTTTTAACAATAAAACTGCCTGCAGTAACCCCCAGCATGTCGAATTTTAATGCTGTTGCACTAACCGTATCGGTGCCAGGCGCCTGATCCGATCTAACAATGTATGAACCGACAAAACTTTTGCCTGCATTCGAATTTTTTGTAAATTCAACTGAAACATTAGCACCGCCGTATTCCTTAACATTGCCGTTAACGGACATATTATCAGTGTCCGTATTCAACACATTAACGGCCATTGTGACTTTGTCGCCCGGATAATAATACGGTTTGCTGAACAGCAGCTCAAGATCGATATCCAGGTGATAACTGGAAACCGCCAGCGCCCATGTGGCAAGGGCGGTATTATAAGTGTTGCTCTCAGGCATTCCAGGATATGCAGCCCAGCCGCCATCTGCATGCTGCATTCGCAAAAGCCATTCAACGCCTCTTGCAATTTCAATCCCTGAACAGCCAACTTCATTCAAAGCTATGAGATGCCATGCTGTGCCGCCTGCACTGCTTTCTGCGCCCCAGCCCCCGTCTGCATTCTGTTTTTCCTTAATCCAGGCAACAGCTTCATTAATTTCATCCAACCGCCCTAACCTGTTTAAAGCTATTTCTGCCAAGTAGCTATTCCCAGCCCAAACACCGTCATACCGCTGATTCAAGAGCCACGTTATTGCTGTTTCAGGCGGGGTCACCCCAACAGACTTTAAGGCAAGCATGCTCCAGCAGGTAGTGGAAACATCGGAAGGCATATTGTTGACTTGATTTACGGGCCAGCCCTGGTTCTCAATTATATTTTCAGTTAAATATTTTTTTGCTTTTAAAATCGCATTTGCTTTGCCGGGAACAGCCACATTCAGACTACTCAGTGCATACAGGATTGGAGGAACCGAACTAATTTGACCCGGCCAGGCATTTGAAAAAAGCCCTTCATTGTACCAGGAACCCGCATCAAGTTGTGAGTTGACAAATCTGTTTGCGACTTTTACTTTTTGCGGTATAAACCCTTGCGGATCTGTAAATTGCAGAGCCAATGCTGCATACGATGAAAAAGTTCCGTATTGATCTTCCCCCGAAAAAATGGACACGGGGTTAGGCTGCTTTAGTCTCGGCCCAGCGCTGCTCAAACCGCACAGGGGAACAGTAGT
>JAFGCP010000439.1 GCA_016932595.1 Deltaproteobacteria bacterium | reverse complement strand
CGGAATGACGGGATGCGCGGCAAGCCGCAGGGTATTGAACCCGAAAAGAATAAAAAACAGGCCTGTCCTGGAAAGGACATAGCCTGTTTTTTAAAAAATCTCGCAGTTAAACCGGCAAGCCTTATATTGGCTGCGGTATCGCTTTTGCAGTGCTCATTATTTTTTACCTTTGCGGCCCTTGTCTCCCTTACCCATATCGGATTTTGCGGCACAGCTCTGAATTGCACCTTTTTCCGCTCCGCTTATAAATCCGGCTTTTGTCCACTCATTAGTGAGATGGGCGATGCAGCTGGCAAATTGTCCGTGATTCTTTTTCCCGATAGAACACTGTACTATGAGGTCGCTCATGGTGCAGCCATCTTCAAGAACAGCATTGAGAACCCCGCTGTCACAGCTGCCTATGATTACAGTTTCTGTAAGTATTGATTCAGGGCAGCTGTCGCAGGCATCACCGACTCCGTCACTATCGTTATCTTTTTGATCCGGATTCGGGGTGGTCGGACAATTATCTTCTGCGTCAAGTATACCGTCCCCGTCTATATCGTTTACTTGAACGATTATTTCAGCAGAAGCTGTGACATTGTCATTGCAGCGATCAATAACCGTTACGTTATCCCTGCCCACTATGTTTCCGGCGGTGTAGAAGCCTTCCTGGGTAATGGTTCCACCGCTTGTACCCGTCACTGACCAGGCATAGCAGGCTGCGCCGCAGGCGGGGCCCTGCAGAACCTCAAACTGTATGCTCTCGCCGGGGTTGACCGGCTTGGCTGCAGGTTCAAGTGATATAAAGCATGAACATCGATTGGTATTCCAGGACTCAAAA
This sequence comes from Deltaproteobacteria bacterium, assembly GCA_016932595.1. Classification (GTDB taxonomy): domain Bacteria; phylum Desulfobacterota; class WTBG01; order CAIYCZ01; family CAIRTM01; genus CAIWCT01. The sequence goes on along the minus strand of JAFGCP010000439.1, from coordinate 2,047 downwards.
ATGCTAAAATCAACCGGTGTGGACTGCAGCGCATAGGGCGCTGAATCCCCATAGCATACCGCCGTTTCAAAGGTGGCATTATCCCATGCCCGGCAATACACGATATCATCTTTCCTGAGTCTTTGTTTGAACACCTCAAAAAACTTCCCTTCGTCAGGATCAGAGGGAAATGAGGTTCCTATGACGGTATAATAGCGTGGCGGCTGAAATGCTGCTCTCAGCAAAACATCATCTCCACCGGCAGTCCCGTCTGCCCTGGGCGGATCAATCCTGCCGTCAGGGCCTGCATACAGGCACTGCACAAGAGCGCCATCCGCAAGCAGTGTTGCATTGTCACTGTAAAACACGCCGGTGAAACATCCGGCTGCAAAAAATTTAGCCTGTGCGCTTGAATGAAAAGCCAGCAACCAGGTTCCCGCCAGCACCAGGAGTACTGCTTTCTTTAAAAAATGCTTTTTCATAATGTGTCCTCCTTGAAACAGTTTTTGGCTCTTAAAATTATTAATATAGCATGAAAAAAAATACCGTTGTTCTTTTATTACGCCAGGGCGCTTTACTCCGAAACAAAAAAGGGGATAAAAACATCATGTGTTCCTGCCCCTGCCCGGCTTTGACTTTTTGTTCCCTGTGATAAAAACCCCGGCCACAGCTAGTTGCCACCCCGCATACTGTACCGACCTGAACTGCATAAGATTGCAGCTCCTTCAGCATGCCGGCAGAGAATGATTACAGCAGTCGGTAGATATGCTTCTTTTCTTTACGGTTGTTTAATGCTTTTATTTGTGAACAGCTTTAATAAGAAATCCGTAATTCTCGGATACTTGTTTTTTATGCCTCTGATTGCCGGATAGGTCTCTCCGATTGCACTGTTATAGTCCGCATCCGGCATCTGCAGGGTGGAAATGAGACTGAAATCATGCAGTCCGTCATCATGCAGTTCCATCATGCCCAGGCTGCCAGGGCCGAAGCCGACAAGAATTTCATCAAGGCCATCGTCGTCCGTATCTCTGCAGGCCAGCCGGGTCTCCCCATTTTCCGGCCTGTAATCAGAAGTTCCTGCTTCAAGCCATCTTTTCAATATGACTTTGCCCATAGCATATGAATACACCGGTATTCTGCCTTCTGAGTTTGTTCCCAGGCCAAGCAGTATTTCATCATGCACGGTGCGGTCGATATTGCCGCAGACCGGGCGGGTTTCGCCGTTGAGGGCATTGTAATCGGGCCAGTCGACAACGCCCCAGGCAAGATGCCTTGCATTTCCGTCCAGCACCTCGAATTTACCCTCGGGCAGAAAATCATTGACTGGATACAAACCCAGGATGATCTCATCTTTGCGGTCAAAATCGATATTGCCGCAGGCCGGGCGAACGCCGCCTCCCGCGATGCAGTACTCTTCCCAGCCGACCTTTATCCATTGTGCATGCACAGCCTGCCCGTTATCAAAATTAAAAACCTCAACCCTGCCATTGCCGCCGATCCCGAGGCCGATAAGAATTTCATCAACGCCGTCGCCGTCGATATCGCCGCAGGCAGGCCAGGACTCGCCATTGATGCTGTTGTAATCGCTCCAGTCTATCTGGCCCCATCCCAGGCTGGTGAAGTCGTCATCAAGGATTTGAAATTTCCCGCCGGGGACACCGGGATTTCCCTCAACAGGGCCCAGGCCTATGATGATTTCCTCTTCCCCGTCGCCGTCGATATCGCCGGTTGCGATGCGCGCCTCGCCGTTCAGGGCATTATATTCGTCCCAGCCCACGGAAATCTGCAGGGGGCTGTCTGCCTCGTCGAATACTGCAATGGCGCCCTGCCCGGTAAAAATTAGGTCTGATTCTGCTACAGCATTTTCTTCGCTTGTCGCTGCTGAAACACTACCGTCTATGATGGATGAGCCCTTGCCACCAATAATATTGTATTTCTTTTTAATCTTTACCGAGGTTGTCGTAGTGGGGCGCCTTGGCACGGTCGTGGTTGTCGGCGCCGTGGTCGTGGCAACCGTGCTGGTCGTTGTCAATATGCTCGTTGTCGTAACCGATGTTGTCGGCAGCGT
>JAFGCP010000438.1 GCA_016932595.1 Deltaproteobacteria bacterium | reverse complement strand
TTTCGCGCAGATTTCCGTGCAGCAGGCGCCCGATCAGGCCGCGGGTATAGCTGCTGCGCAGGTGCAGCAGATGGCCGGTATAGTCGAAGGTGAAACCGTCAACCCTTGGCGAACGGCACAGGCCGCCGATCTGGTCCTGAGCCTCAAAGACCGTGCAGCGCCTGCCGGCGCCAAGATGCCATGCTGTGCTCAGTCCGGTGAGTCCGGCGCCGATAACCGCGATCATAGAGGCTCTTTCTGAAACTGTTTTTTTTCGGCGCAGGTCACCAGCAGCCCTGCGGCAGGGAAAATATTCCGGAACATGCATTAAAGAGGCATACTATCCATTGAATGTGTAGTATACATGAAACAGCAAGAAAAAACAAAGAAATGCATGCAGTTAAAATACTTGTCAGAGTGCTTGAAATTAAGTAAATACTTGAATGGTGCGTTTGGGAGATTGTGGACATGTTTGTTGATTCAGCGAAAGTCTTTATAAAATCCGGAGACGGCGGTCCCGGTTGCGTCTCTTTTCGGCGCGAAAAATATATACCAAAGGGCGGGCCCGACGGCGGCGATGGCGGCTGGGGCGGAAATGTTATCTTCATAGGAGATGCCGGAATCGACAGCCTTGTGGAGTTTCGGTACAAGTCAAAGCTCGTTGCCGAGCGGGGCCATCATGGCTCGGGCAATAACCGCTCGGGGAAACAGGGAAAAGACTTTGTGGCGCGCGTGCCCTGCGGCACCATACTGCGCAATGCAGATACCGGAGAGATCGTCTATGAGGTCACCGTGCCTGATGAGCCCGTGGTGATTGCCCTTGGGGGCATGGGAGGCAAGGGAAACCAGCACTTCGCCACCTCAACGCACCAGACCCCCCGCTTCTGCCAGCCGGGGCTGCCGGGCATTGAATTCAACGGCATACTGGAGCTCAAAGTCATGGCCGATGTGGGGCTGGTGGGACTGCCCAATGCGGGCAAGTCCTCTCTCATAGCGGCTGTTTCCAAGGCCCATCCCAAAATTGCCGACTATCCGTTCACGACGCTCAATCCCGTGGTTGGCGTGGTTGAGCTGTCCGACTTCCGCTCGTTTGTGATGGCCGACATACCGGGCATCATTGAGGGCGCCTCGCAGGGAAAGGGCCTGGGTTTGAAGTTTCTCAAGCATGTTGAGCGCACCCGGCTGCTGCTGTATGTGCTGGATATTTCCCCGTTTGCCGACATGCCGCCGGAGCAGGCATTTGCCGTGCTGCAGCAGGAGGTGAAGGATTTCGGGCAGGGGCTTGAAGATAAAAATTTTCTGATAGCGGCAAACAAGACCGATATTGATGCGGACCGGCAGGCCCTTGACCGCTTTTTGAAGGAGCTGGGCCCTGAGCTTGCAGCCCGCGTTTTCCCGATTTCGGCAGCCGCGCGGCAGGGGCTTGACGGGCTGGTGGCAGCCCTGTACAAAATGCTGCATGCAGCGGATGAAGAGGAGTACTAGCAGGGCTTTGAAAAAACCCCTATATACAGGCTGTTCAAAAATGCTCAGATACAAGGCGTGCGAAATCATGCGAAATGAGGCGTACTTTTTGTACGCCGCAGTGAAGTATGATGAGTGCAACGCAGCAGATGGGCGTTTTTCAACAGCCTGCTAGCAGCAAGATACCGGCCCCGGTCGATACCGATATTTAACCATACAACTATCAGGAGGATGAGTTATGGCAAACTATTCAAAAGATTTTATCAAGGCTGTTGAAGTGGGCAGGCCGCCCAATATCGTGAAGCTTTTCCCCAACTCAAAGGCGCTGATCGTGAGCGGCAAAGTGGTTGACCGCGCCATGATCGCCAAGGGCAAAGCCATTGCCATGGCCGCCAACGGCCGCAACAGCCTCGTCATCCGCGGGGCGCTGATGGCTGCTCAGCGGGCCAATTCACCCCTGCTCATCGAGATCGCCAAATCGGAAGGCGGCACGGGCGCCTACTGCGCGGTGAACTACTGGAATATGGCAAACTATGTGGACGCCATCTGCAATGAGCTCGGCATTACGATCCCCGTTGCCATCCATGCCGACCATTACGGCATCAAGAACGACAAGGATATCAAGGCCGCCAAGGTCGAAATTCCCTCCATGTTCGACGCGGGCATGACCTCCATCGCAATCGATGCCTCCCATATGCCCGATGACCAGAACCTGCTCGCAAATATCGAGCTCAATCCCTTTATACCCGCATGGGCGGGCCTTGAAACAGAAGTGGGCGAAATCAAGGGCAAGGAGGGCCTTTCAACAAAAGAAGAGGCGCTGTTTTTAATACAGGGCCTCAATGCCCGCGACATTTTCCCCGACTGGATCGCCCTGAACAACGGCACCACCCACGGCATCGAAGCAAGCGACGCAGGCATACAGATCGAGCTGACCGCTCAAATCCACAAGGCCCTGGAGCCGTATAAAATGTCGGGCGCGCAGCACGGCACGTCGGGCAATAATTCCGACCGCCTTCGGGCCATTGCAAACCAGACGCATACCACCAAGGCCAATGTGGCCACAGCGCTGCAGATGATTTCCTGGGGCCTCGAGGTCAATGACTACGGCAATGCCATACTGGATGCCGAAAAGCAGTTCAAGAAGGTGGCTGGCGCCGGCGTGACCGAGGAAATGTGGGCTCAGATGGTTGAATATGCAAAGAGCAAGGAGTGGAAAAGCGGCGACTACAAAAAGCTCAATCTCCCGTTTGAAAACCGCCTTGTCAGCCAGCCCCGGGAAATTCGGGACCGCATGGCAAAGGCTGTCGAGGACTTCGCCTACGGCATGATGGTCAATGTTTTCAACGGCAGGGACACGGCTGATTTTGCCATTGAAGCCATATTGAAAGCAAACTCCTATGATCTGGGCCCCAAGTCGGGGCGCATTGAGGATCCGGCTGAGTGGACCAATGAGAAAATAGCGGCAAAGGTCAAAACGCTCCACGGCAACAAGGGCCCGGCCGGCAATTTCGACGACTGATAGTTTCCGGTGCATCAGCCGTAATCGGCAGGAGAAAAAAAGCCCCTTGCAAAAGGGGCTTTTTTATACTTAGAATAAATACTCAAGTGCTTTTCGCTTCTGGACTGCAGACGGCCACGTGCCATTAATCGGTAGCATCACACAGGAGAATACATTTCCGCATGCCGAGTTTTGCCATTGAAATAATTTATTTCGGAGCCTTCGGCCTGTTTCTGCTGGGGTCGGCGCTTTCATTTCGAGAAAACGGCTCGTATCGTGCGGTGGCGATCATGTCATGCGGCGTGCTTGCCGATATGGCCGTGCGCCTGCTACCCCTGGCCGACAGCGGCTATGCCCCGGTAAGCGCGGCGGGCGGCAACAGCTATATCTCTTTTGCTGTCGCTGCCGGCATGGGCACAGTCTGGCCGGCCTATCTCCTTGCCCTTCTTTTCTGGAGGCAAAAAAACAAAAGTTTTTTTCACTGGATGATTGCCGGTATTGAAATCGTTTGGTTTGCAGACATTATCCTTCTGCTCTACGGCCTGTACGGCGTTTTGCTGAGACTGTAACCTGTGCCGTACGAACAGATTTCGCCGTATTTCAAAGCCCCTTGAGTGCAAGCGGATGTTTCAGGAAGCGGTATCCTCGTAATACGGCCGCAGGCCCGGGCAGAAACAGGGAGGCATTGTTTTTCCTTAATCCAAGGGAGGAAAGCGCATGAACCGAGGTATCATTCTACTGGCAGTGCTGGTCTTGTGGTGGCCGCCCATGGCCTTTGCGGGTCATGCCGGGCCGACAGGCGATGCGGACTGGGACACTATTCTGCTGCAACTCAATAGTGCCGCCGGTTCAGACAGCCGGGAATTTTCCCGGCATATGGACCGGCGCTACGGCGCCGGTGAAGGCACCTCAGAGCGCCTTATGAAAAAGCACGGGCTTACGGCTGCCGACGCCTGCATTGCCCTGAAGCTGTCTTTTATCACGCATCGTCCACTTGATGATATCGTGCGTTTTTATGAGGCTGACCGCGGTAAGGGCTGGGGCGCCGTTGCAAAAAGCCTGGGCATCAAGCCCGGCTCACGGGAGTTTCATGAGCTGAAAAACGACAGCAGAAGCTTCCTGTATGAAACAAAAGGCAAAGGAAAAAAGGGCAAAGGCGACGAAATAATTTTCTACGCCGATGATGACGATACGGGCAAGGGCAAAAATAAAAATAAAGACAAGGGCAAGGATAAGGATAAGTCACAATCGGGCAAGGGCAAAAATAAATGATACTCCCGATGACGTGATCTTCCGGCCGGCCGGGTTTATGGCCGGCTTTTTTTGTTGCATGCCAGCTAGATGCGGGTGCTATCAGCCATGGCGGATGGCACCCGCCGATTTTTTTTAAAACGTGTCTGACTCACACTGCCTTTTGCTCTCTCCAGCATATTTTTTTCTTCCTAAGAACGGCCTTGGTTTTTCACAACAAATTTTAAACAAAAAAGACACAGCGCCTTCTTTAAAAAAAAGAGAATTTGCTATGGGAATCATTACTGCTAGAAAAAATAAAATTTGTATTTTAATGGATCCGCACGTTGACCAGAATGTTTTTTGTATTATGGGATCAATAGTAAAAATTGCCGGTAGAAATGTTTTTTGCAGTATCTGGTCAGCATTCCACAGAACTAAAAGGATCCATTCGAAAAAAGCGGGTTTTTGTGAACATAAGAGACTTGGAGTACCATAGGGCCATCCGATAATGGTAAAATAGCACAAATTAATACATCCGAAAAATAGGCATAAAAACCAGAATACATTGTTCATTAAATGACGAACTTTGGTTTTGCCTGCTGTAAAAAATGGGCCGAAACCAAAGGCTAGCATTGCAAGATATTCGGTTAGTCTTCTCATCCCGAAAGCACAGCTTGCGCCCGGGTCGGTAGGTATTGCACATATATAGGATTGCAGTAAAAGGACTAATAAAAAAAGGGTGGAGGTGCTTCTCGTTTCTTTTTTTATCAGCATTAAAAGCAACCCGATTACGCAAATTGCTAAAAAAGGATGCCATACAAAGAGTCCGTGAGCCCCAAACCAAACCTCATGAAAGTTGGGCTTAAAATAAAATACAGGAATATGGGGAAAAGCAAAAAATGAATCAAATTGCATTTTCCAGGCAATCAGTTGTGGTAACACTCCAAATAATATGCCCGATACGCAGTTCAAACAGGATAAAAACCCGATTTTTATTTTTTTTAAAAAATTGTACTGGGTTCCATTTTTAAGGATAGCGACAAATTGAGGAATAAAAATTATCCCGCACACTATACTTTGGAACCGGATGCTTCCAGCAAAACCGATAGTAAGAGCAATAAGGAATAAATCTTTTTGAGTTATTTTCTGATGATATGTTTTCACCCATTCATATACTAGAAGAGAGATCCAAAAAAACCCTAAAGTATGGGACATTTGCGGTTCACGAAAAACATAAAACAGTAATGGCGTGCAAAACAAAGTAAATAATTCAATGAAAAAATTTTTTTCAATTTTAAAATATTCCCTGAATGCTTTGCTTGTTAATTTTAAACCTAAATACGCATAGAGGATGGTGCCAAGATTTGAAAAGGGAATAAAATAGATATAAGAATGCCCTTCATTATTAAGGAATACTGTTTTAATCAATAAACCTAATACATAAAAAGGGCTCCATAAAATTGCCGGACCAAACGAAAACCAATTTATGCCTCCTATGAGATGAGAGGCTTCAGGATGAAAATTATTTTTAAGATTCAGATCAAAATCTTGCATTATCGATAGTAATTGGGCGTATTGAAAAGCCCCGTCACCCGAATACCCTGTTGGCCCATAATATAAAAATATGCATAT
>JAFGCP010000437.1 GCA_016932595.1 Deltaproteobacteria bacterium | reverse complement strand
CGCTGCCAGGATGTCTTGATGCCCTCGGCCGACTTCATCGCCATGCCCGGATGCAGATGCGGCAGCAGCCAGTCGGACATCCGCATGAAAACGCCGCCTGCCATGAAGCCGATCATGGCGGTCAGCCACGGTGTGTAGCCCATCTCCCGGGCCATTTCTATGCCCGGCGCGAGCAACGACCAGAAGCTTGCGGCAATCATAACGCCGGCGGCAAACCCGAGCATTGAGTCCATGACCCTGGGGTTAATTTTTTTCGTGAGAAAAACAAGCCCAGCGCCGGCGGCGGTCACGGCCCAGGTGAAAAGCGTGGCAAAAAATGCCTGCGCGACGGGGTTGTAGTTTTGTATGCTCTCAATCATCGTTGGCCACGAGTATCTGCACCGCGATTCTGCGGCTGATTTTTGTGTAGTCAATTGAGTTAGAAATAGTTTTTTATGTATAAAAAGTCAATACAGTTGCAGTGCGATTTTTTTAAAAAGTTTATTTCCCCCGATCATATGTGCTAGCCGTGACAGGCAGCGAAGCGCATACCGGCAAGAAGATTTCATGCAGTACTGTTTATCTGCGGGCTGCTGCAAACATTAGATATTTTTAATGGTATTGTCATGGAAATGTTATATGATTTTTGCTATCAATACACCCGTAAACTTGAAACTATAATGTATGTGGAAAGGAAACAGTATATGCCCGTAAAGCCGACCGAACATGAAGAAGAATATTTTGCCCGTTTAGAATTCGAGCGCCTGCAGAAAGCCGAGCAGGAGAAGCAGAACAAGCTTGCAGCAGAAGAAAAAAAGCGGCTGCAGGAACTGCATTATATGTGCTGCCCCAAATGCGGCATGCACCTGGTTGAAATAGATTACCGGGGCATCAAAGTCGACAGATGTTCGGCATGCCTGGGCGTATGGCTTGATGCCGGGGAACTCGAGGCAGTGACAAAACTCGGCGCACCGGTGCTTAACAAGCTGTTTTCAGTTTTTAAACAATAAATGCTGCGTTGCATCCGGACGATTTCCCGTACAGCCGCAGCATGAGCTATACGTGCGTCTTGCCGCGGGTATTGTTTGCTGCCTGAAAAAAATCAATAACATCTTTTGAGACAATCCCATGAGCGACTCCATCGAAAAAAAACCTGGCGCCTGGCACACCAGAACAACGGATGAAAACATGGCTGAGCTGTCCACAACCAGCTCAGGCCTGAGCGCTCATGAGGCTGGGCAGAGGCTTGAGCAGTCGGGGCCCAATATGCTGAAGGAAGGAGCGCGGCGCTCGCCGCTGATGATGATCGTTGATCAGTTCAAGGATTTCCTGATCATCATCCTTCTCATCGCTGCCGTGATCGCCGGCGTGGTGGGCGATCCGGTCGAGGCCTATGCCATTCTCGCCATTGTGGCGCTCAACGCTGTTATCGGTTTTTTTCAGGAATTCAGGGCGGAAAAAGCAATGGCTGCGCTGCGGAGCATGGCGGCGCCATCTGCTGCGGTGCTGCGGGACGGATCCCCCCAAAATATAGCAGCAGCCGATATCGTGCCCGGCGATGTGGTGCTGCTGGAGGCCGGAAAAATCGTGCCTGCGGATATGCGCCTGCTTGAAAGCGCGCAGCTGCGCGCCGCAGAATCGGCGCTCACCGGCGAGTCAGTACCGGTTGAAAAGCATATCCGGCCGCTTGAGGACCCGTCGCTGCCGCTTGGCGACAGGGCCAATATGGTATACAGCGGCACAGCCATAACCTATGGCCGGGGAAGCGGCCTGGTTGTGGCAACCGGCATGCAGACCGAGCTGGGCAGAATCGCCCATATGCTGGAAGAGGAAAAAGTGTCGCGCACGCCCCTGCAGCACCGGCTTGACCTGTTCAGCAGGAAGCTGGCGCTTGTTATTCTGGCTGTTGTTGCCGTAATTTTTGCAACTGGCCTGCTCCAGGGCCAGCCGCTGGTGCTCATGTTCCTGACCGCCGTAAGCCTGGCGGTTGCGGCAATACCCGAGGCTCTTCCCGCCGTTATCACAATCTCCCTTGCCTTTGGCGCAAAAAAAATGGTGAAGCAGAACGCGCTGATCAGGCATCTTCCGGCGGTCGAGACCCTGGGATCGGTCACCTGTATCTGCTCTGATAAAACCGGCACGCTCACCATGAATAAAATGACCGTCGAGGCCGTGCATGACGGTGCGGCATTGTTCGACGGTCAGGGCCTGTCCGGATTTGCCGCTGACGGGCCCCAGCAGGAAACGCTGCTGCGCGCCATGGCGCTCTCCAACGATGCCTATGTTGATGCCGGGGGCGCGGTCTACGGCGATCCGACGGAAACAGCCCTCTGGCAGTTCGCCCGTGAAAAGGGCTTTGATAAGGCAGCTCTTGAAAAGGTTTTTCCGCGCATTGCCGAGCTGCCCTTTGACTCTGAGCGCAAAATGATGACCACGCTTCACCGCTGCGCTGACGGCAGCATAGTTGCCTTCACCAAGGGCGCGCTGGAAGCCGTGCTGCAGCGCTGCCAGCAGCTTCCCGGCGGCAGCCCCGCCGACCACAGCGCTTTGCTGGCGGCAGCCGACGGGCTTGCCGGTCAGGGCCTGCGGTTGCTCGGGTTTGCCATGCGGCGATGGGATCACGAGCCTGCGGAGCTGCTGACCACGCATGTGGAAACGCAGCTTGCGTTTATCGGGCTTGCGGGCCTTATCGATCCGCCCCGCGAGGAAGCCCGCGAGGCGGTCG
>JAFGCP010000436.1 GCA_016932595.1 Deltaproteobacteria bacterium | reverse complement strand
CCGTTACCGCCGGCCTGCTTGAGGAGTATACTGCTGCCGGGCTGCGCGGTGGAGAGTTCTGCAGTCAGGACCTTTCCGGTAGAGAAGCTGCAGATGAAACGCTTGGCGCCATAGACGGGCAGTTCATTGTTGATAATGCCGAACGTTTCACGCTGACGAAGCTTGGCCGCCGCAAAAATTTTGAGGCATCCAGCCTCGGCGGCGGCATGCACCTACCGTTGCTCAGCATGCTCCAATCGGATTCCAGCTTCGCCTACTATACACACATCGAGGCAGTTTTAGGGTTGCAGGGGTCTGTTCGAGTTGGTTTTAACGCAGGTGAGTTTTTTGATTTTATTATCGGGTGGACAACCGTCGATATCCTCAATGATGATGGTGCAGCGAAATAATACCTGTATGAAGGGCGGCTTTTATCCGTCAGTGCGACGCAGCTGGAATGTGAAATTAATACTTGTACAAACCAAAAGCATGCATCCCTGTATATGTAACCATAGAGGCAGGTTCTAAGCCTGCCTCGCAGACAAGAGGCGAATATGAAAGCAAAATACGGGAAATTGTTTGTCGTAGGGATCGGGCCCGGCAGTCTGGATGAAATGACACATCATGCTCGAAAAGCTATTAAGAGCGCCGATGTGATTGTTGGCTACAGCGCCTATATAGATCTTATCGCCCCTCTGTGCAGCGGCAAGGTTGTGATTGCAAGCGGCATGGGCGGCGAAGTGGAGCGCTGCGAAGCGGCGCTTCGCGAAGCTTTGCTTGGCAGAACAGTTGCTCTTATTTCGAGCGGCGATGCCGGAATTTACGGTATGGCGGGCCTTGTGCTTGAAATCGCACAGGCGAAAAATGTCGAATTCCCCGATGCTATTGAGATCGTGCCGGGCGTGCCTGCATTTGTCGCAGCTGCCGCACTGGTTGGTGCGCCGCTCATGAACGACTTTGCCAGCATATCGCTCAGCGATCTTTTGAATGCCTGGGAGAAAATAGAAAAGCGGATTGACGCTGCCGCCTCCGGTGATTTTGTGGCCTGCCTGTATAATCCCCGCAGCACAAACCGCGTGCAGCAGCTTGAAAAAGCCCGCGAAATTTTCCTGAAGCACCGCAGCCCTCAAACCCCGGTAGCCATAGTTCGCAATGCCTTTCGGGATGATCAGAAGAAGGTTATTACCACTCTTGATGCCATGCTGTCGCAGGAGATTGATATGCTCAGCATTGTTATAATCGGCAACAGCGAGACAGAATCCGACGGCAGATGGATAGTAACCAGGCGAGGCTATCTGCAGTAGTTCTCAGATTTTTTATTGCAATTCATAGTTCTGCTGGGTTTTTCGCCATTGCGGATTAACCCGGTCCCTCAATCTTTTTACGTTTAGTGGTATATGGCCAAAGCATTAATGTTCGCCGGTACATCCTCTGACAGCGGCAAGAGCGTGCTTGCCGCCGCATTCTGCCGGATATTAAAGCGGCGGGGCGTGAGGGTTGCTCCGTTTAAATCGCAGAACATGGCGCTTAACTCGGGCGTGACGCCCGAAGGCCATGAAATGGGACGCGCTCAGATCGTGCAGGCCGAGGCCGCCGGAATTGCGCCGCATGCGGACATGAATCCCATTCTTCTGAAGCCGACTTCCGAGATGGGCAGCCAGGTGATTGTGCACGGCGTTGCCCGCGGTAACATGGATGCTGCCGCCTACTATGAAAATAAAAAGCAGCTGTGGCCAGCCGTTACCGGGAGCTATGACCGGCTGGCAGCGCAGTATGACGTGATCGTGCTTGAAGGCGCGGGCAGCCCTGTTGAGGTTAATCTCAAAAAGAATGATATCGTCAATATGGCCATGGCCGAGTATGCGGATGCCTCGGTTGTGCTTGTGGCGGATATTGACAGGGGAGGGGTTTTTGCCTCCATCGTGGGTACCGTTGAGCTGCTTGAGCCGCGCGAGAGGCAGCGCCTGTCAGGGTTTATCATAAATAAATTTCGGGGCGATGCGGGCCTGCTGCGCGACGGGCTCGATTTTATAAAACAAAAGACAGGTTTCCCCGTGCTGGGTGTGGTGCCCATGCTTCGCGATCTCTATCTGCCCGGCGAGGATTCCGTGGCGCTTGACCGCAAGTGTCTGCAGCAGCCGGCACGTGCTTCTGCACTCTCGGTCGGCATCATTCGGCTTCCGCACATGGCAAACTACACCGACTTTGACCCGCTGGAACTCGATCCCCGGTTTTCCATCGAATATGTGCTGTCCACAAAAAGCCTTGGCGGGCATGATGTCATCATACTTCCCGGCAGCAAGAATGTACCCTCTGACATGCAGTTCCTGCATACAAGCGGCCTTGCCGATGCATTGCTTCGCTACGGGCAGGCCGGGGGCAGGATAGTCGGCGTCTGCGGGGGCTATCAGATGCTGGGCCGCTGTATCCGTGATCCGCATGGAGTGGAATCTAAGGAGTTCAGGGAAATTGCCGGGCTCGGCTTGCTGCCGATAACGACCATTTTTGAGGCAACAAAAATCACCCGTCGGGTGAATGCGGCTATTACCCTGCCGGGCTTGAGAAAGCCTGCTGCTCTTGACGGGTATGAGATTCATATGGGGCGGTCATTACTTGAAGCGGATGGCCCCTGTCATGCTGAGGAGTGTATCACCGCCGGTCCTGACGGCAGGGTATGGGGCAGCTATGTTCACGGGCTTTTTGACAGCGACGACATGCGGGATGCTTTGATTGCATGGCATTGCGGCAGTGAAAAGGTGTGTGCATTGTCATCCTTTTCCTATCAGGCTTTTAAAGAGCACAACTATGACCTGCTCGCCGATGCGGTTGAACAGCATGTTGATGTGAAAAGTATATTGAAACGGATGGGGGTTTAAACTGATCCCCGTTATTCCGGCTTTCCCTGAATCATTTTTCAAGACACAGAATGGATTCCGCTCAAGACGGAATGACAAAAAAGAACTCGTCTTTGCAAGGCCTTATAATCCTTATCATGAAAGAGCAGCATGAACGGCACGGCACTTATCCTGACCGCCTTCGGGACCTCGACAGAGGCGCGGGCGACATATGGTTTTTTTGAAGCTCAGGCCCGTGAGCGCTTTCCGCAGCATGATATTCACTGGGCATATACCTCGCGCACCCTCCGGGCTAAAATGGCGCTTCAAGATATTGTCTGGCGCAGCCCTGAAGAGCTTCTGTGCGATCTTCCCCAACGGGGATATGGGCGGGCAGTCATTCAGTCGCTGCATATTGTGCCGGGCAAGGAATTTGATAAAATAGCCGCGGCCGCAGAGAAGGCGCCATTGCCCGTAGCCGTGGGAAAGCCCCTGTTGAGCTGCAGCGCCGACTGCCGGCTGGTGCTCGACGCGCTTGCCGCTTCTATTTCTGACCCGGCCTCAACGATAACGGTTCTTGCCGGACATGGAACGCCGCACCATGAAGCAACAGCGCTGTACAACGAGTTTTCCCGGCAGCTGCGCCTGCGGTATCCTGAAAACGTGTACCTGTGCATGGTTGAAGGCAAGCCCTCCTGGGAGGACACTCTCACGCGCATAAAAAAAACCGCGCTGCGGCGCGTGCGCATTGTTCCCTTCATGTTCGTGGCAGGCGATCATATCCTGCATGATGTTCTGGGGGATGGAGATTCCTGGCTCGCTCAGCTTGAAGGATATGAGGTGGATGCCCTGCGCAGCGGCCTCGGCCATAATGCTGCTATTGCCGATATTTTTTTTCAGCATATGCAGGCTGCTTTCACCCTGCTGTAATAAGCATGATTGCGCAGAATGCAGCTTCATGACATGAGGTGACCCTGTATGCATGAAGAACTTGCGGCCCTCGAAGTTTTTTTTGATCCCCTGTCTGTCGCCGCGGCACTCAAAGATGCCCTGGATGCCAGAACTCCCGAAATTACCGCTGATCAAACCCCGGCTGCCATGCGAATACCCGGCCCTGCTGCCGTTGATGATCATGACATGCTCCGGCGCCTCCTGCCGCAGGAGCTCTATGGCTTCTGGCGAGATGCGGGCTATACCGGTATCTACTGCATGACATTTCTGCTGCGCCATGCAGTAACATTTATTGCTCTGCTGGCGCATGAAAGAGCCTGCCAGCTTCGCCATGAAGAAAGCCGCACTGGTCCGGCAGCTTTTTTAAAGAGGCATTTCCCCCGCCAGTATGAAACCTCGTATAAGGACTGCCTTGAAGCGCTCTGCTGTCTTTTTCTCCGCACCCAACCCGGCCCGGGATTGTATGTCCCTGTTCTCGGCTTTTCCTCGCTTGGTGTTCATCTGCTCTACCGGGAAACCGGCATATGCCGCGCTTTTGATTATTATGATATCTGCTCCTGCGCAAACCGATCAGACGGGCTTTTTTGTTCTGAGCATACATCGGAGGAGTGGTGGTGTGAAGGCGCGCCTAAGGGTTCAACTCAGGCTGATATGTTCCGGTTTTACGGCGCCAGAGAAAATATCCACCAGTATGATGAGCAGCAGCTTCAAGAGCTTGTGGGCCGTTTCTGGACGCATTTTAAACGGGCACCCCATATGCCGAAGCAGGGGGAGGCTATCGTTGAGGAAGCGCTGGACTTCTTCCGGTTTGCAACACTGCATGAATGCTGCCAGGGCGGGCTGCCGCATCTGCGCAAGCGCTATACGGAGCGAGCCCGGGCGCTTCATCCTGATGCAGGCGGAGAGCATGCATCATTCGTGCAGCTGCAAAAGTATTATGAGGTTTTGCGGGCCTGCATTCAGTATGAACGGGCAGGCCTTTTTTGACAGCATTTTAATGCTGAGTGTCTAGTTGCTTTGCAGGCAGTAAGGTGCTACAAACAAAATAGTGCCAATGGGATATCATTGCTCTATCTGTCCGGGCAGTTTTTTTGCAGGTTGGGTTAAGCCCGAAAGAACCCGTTGGGTTT
>JAFGCP010000435.1 GCA_016932595.1 Deltaproteobacteria bacterium | reverse complement strand
CAGATACGGCTGCGCTGCAAACCGCCATTGCCCGGGGAGCTGCCTTGCACGGGCTCACGCTTGAGCTTTTCGGCCATGGTCTGGTGCAGCCGGTCTGCTATGAGAGGATTTGCCTGCGCACGGAATCAGGCATGGTCGAGCTGGTGCCCCGCGGGGCAGAGCTTCCGTTTCCGGGAGGCGCAAGCTATAAGCATCTGCATGACATAGCCGTTCCTGCAACCTCGCTTACCGGTGATCTGGAGCTGAAAGTCGAAATCGTTGCCGGTGATGACAACCGTTGCCTGTACCGCACGGTCTGGCGCATTTCCGCTCCGGTGAACAAGGGCGATCCGCTCTGCATCCGGTATCGCTATGATGAGAGCCAGATGCTCGACCTGTGCCTCATGGTTGAGGACTCGGATGAATGTTTCACCGATTGCATTGAAAATCACCTTACCCATGTCGTTAATCCCCGGAAGGCGCTAGTGCGTGCTCTGGAGATTGAAGAGAAACTACTCTGCCCTGATCTTGCCGGAGATGAAGCGGCAAACCTGATGCTGGAACTTGGCGATCAGTACGCGGAGCTGGGCCAGAAGGAAAAGGCCATTTCGGTGCTGAAAAAAGCTCTCAATACCAATGGCGGCCCGGATGAGTTCATCCTGAACCAGCTTGGCACATGCTGCAGAGACATTGGCGATTTTGGCCGGGCTGAAAAGTTCTACCGTGAGGCTATGAGGGCTTCTGCCTGGACCGGCCCTGCCTTCAATCTTGCGCTCATGCAGCGCAGAAACGGGCAGCACACCGAAGCTCTTGAAACCATGGACGGGGTGCTGCGGCACAAGGATGAAGGGCCATACTTTGTTTTGCGGGCGCAGCTTGCCGCCGATACCGGCAATAGGGGAGATCATGCAAAGTACCTTGCTTCGGCCTTCAGGACCTTTGGCCCCCTTGAGAAGCTTTCAGACTGGGCGCTCGGGTGGTATCTGACCGGAGCCGAAGAGGCACAAGATGCCGATAAGATAGAGGCTGCAAAAGCCGAACAAAAGCGCCGGCGGGAGAAAAAAGAACCGGATGTATGCCCCGGGGCAGTGCTGCCCGTGTTCAGGAAGGGCATGCAGCTCAAAATGCAGTTTTCATAAAACTAGAGGAGTCGAATCATGAAAAAATATGTTTTCATTTTTTTGTTTCTTTGTGCTGCGTCAGCCCGTGGCGATGAGGCCGAGGTGTATGACTTTCAAACAGGGCAGTATCACAACTTTGATGTACAATGCCGGGGCAAAATATAGAAGTGTTGACTGGGAAAAAGGCCGCTACCGGGATTATTCAATTTTAAAGAATGGCCGGGAGGTTTATGACTGGCAAACCGGGAACTACCTTGATGTACAGCCAAGAGGCGAAGGCCGCTTTGAAGTGTATGACTGGCAGGAACATAACTATTACGATGTAAAGGTGAAGCATCGCTGATGAAAGATGAAAGCGAAATTGGCGGCCAGGCGGGCTGGGGAGTAAAGCATGCAAGCTGTTAAGTACCGGCTTTGCTTCAACTGTTTTTTCAAATACTTCATGTGCACAAATTTTTGAGCTTTTTTATTCAAAAATAAAAAAGAGCTCTTGCTTTAGCCTTTTATTCTATTTTATACTCTTCCTGCTTCACATGCTCAGCCCGGCACTTTTCACAGAATATTTTATTAATTCATGAGCTGCCATGCCCGGTCTTAAAGAGTACATGTTTGTTTTCTCAAGCAGTGCATGCCAGCCGGCATCGACTGCCTCATAAGCTAGAAAAAGCAGATTTTACGAAAAGGGTAGGGAATGAAGAAAATAAATAGTGGCATCTGCTGAATCTGACATATGAAGACCCCTTATGGGGCACCTTAAATTTGTAAAGGCTGACAGACTCAAAGGGGTTGAGAATGAAAACGAACATGGGGGAGCTTGTAAACTTTGTTAACACCACCCCCTTTTTGGTCCCCTTAATGACCCCTGGCTAATTGTTTTAGAAATTTTGCTTGAGACGGAATACATGACCCGAACCAGTAAAACACACTTTGGTGAAATCAAAACCGACAGCGGTAAGATAATTCTGTATCGTGCTCCGGATGGCCGCACCAGTCTTACCGTGCGCCTTGAAAAAGAGACAATCTGGCTTGATGCCCATCAGATGGGCATGCTTTTTGATCGCGACAGGTCCGTCATTCTTCGGCATATTCGCAATATTTATTCCAGCCAGGAACTTGCCCCTGCAACAACCTGTGCAAAAATTGCACAGGTTGCCGCTGACGGAAAAACAAGAAGAATGGATATATTCAATCTTGATGTCATCATCGGTGTCGGTTATCGCGTAAACTCCCTGCGCGGCACGCAGTTTCGCATATGGGCAACGCAAATACTCAAAGATCATCTGGTTAAAGGGTCGCCATACCCTTGCTTGGCGCAGCCGCCAGCCACACGCAATGCGTGTGGATTGAACACGCACTGAAAGGGCGTGAGCAAAAAACACGAAGTGTTTTAGGTGTCTTGTTCAGGGCGAATGGTGCCTGAACACAATAAAGGGTATCCCCAAGAAAGGACACCCGCGCACCGTGATCCTGCCTGTGGCGGGATTGCCCTCGCGGCACGATTTCAGACGGCGAATCGACAAACTCGCCCTGACGGGCTCAGACATGTCGACCCTTATTTCCGTCTGAAATCGCTGCACTCGGCTACGCTGCGATGGGGTGGTAAAAAAATAATGTTAACAAATGCTGTCACTCCGACTTGACCGGAGTCCGTTTTTTTATTCGTATTGCAGCTGCGCTGTTTCTCTGGTTTATGGAAAAGAACAAGAATGAAACATAAAGAAGCCATTGTATCCACTGAACTCATAGCCAGTAAAATATATGTGATTCGCGGTTTAAGGGTTATGCTGGATCGCGATTTGGCGCAACTGTATGAAGTTCAGACAAAAGCCCTAAAACAAGCTGTGAATCGAAACATCAATCGTTTCCCCGAGGATTTTATGTTCGTGCTTTCAGAGCAGGAATTTGCCGATTGGAGGTCACAATTTGTGACCTCCAAAAGCGATAAAATGGGTCTGCGTTATGCTCCCATGGCCTTCACTGAGCAGGGTGTGGCAATGCTGTCAAGCGTGCTCAACAGCGAACGTGCCATTGAAGTAAATATCCGGATCATAAGGGTTTTTACACGGCTTCGGCAGATGCTAATTGATAACAAGGGCCTGCGCAGAGAGCTTGAAGAGATGAAGCGGACAACTGAAGACCGGTTTCAAATTGTCTTTGAAACGCTGGACCAGCTCTTGAAGGTTGAAGAACATCCCAAACGTAAAATCGGCTTTATTGCAAAAGAGAGCCGCGAAGGGTATAGGGTGCAGAGGAGAAATCGCAAATAGGGAAGTGTCCGTAATTAGCCCTGCTACACACGCTCAGCCCGGCACTTTTCACAGAATATTTTATTAATTCTTGAGCTGCCATGACCGGTCTTAAAGATTACATATTTGCTTTTTCTAAGCTGAATGTGAACCGCTCTGGCGGGCATGTCAGCCCCCACAAGCCGGTCATGCTGCTGGCCTTGCTGGCTCTTGCCGAGGCCGGGCAGCTTAAAGAAAACAAAATTTATTACACACAGGACCTGCGCGATATATTCAAATCATTTTTCCAGACCGTTGCCCGGCCGGGCGATGATTGCAAGCCGTATTATCCCTTCTTCCACCTAAAAAAAGATACATTCTGGCATCTCAAACCGGTTGCCGACCGCGAAGCTGTGGCAGAAGCGCTGACTACCGTTCGCGGGCCGTCGCAGATCACGGACAATTTTCAATACGCCAGTCTCGACGATGAGCTGTTTAGCCTCATCATGTCCGCCCCGGACCGTGAAATTTTAAAACAGACCCTTATCGACCGGTGGTTTGCCTCATGCCGCGAACAGATAAGAACCGTTGCCGCAGAAGAACTGCAGATAGCCGTCTATGAAACCGAACTAAAGGAACATAAGGCAGCCGAAACCCGCGAAGACTTCAGCGACAGAGTGCGCGATGCGGCGTTTTCGCGCGTGGTGCGCGAGGCCTACGACTACCGCTGCGCAGCTTCGGGCTGGCGGGTGATCCTGCCCGACGGCACGGTCATGGTGGAAGCCGCGCATATTATTCCTTTTGCCGAATCAGGCGACAATGATCCCTGCAACGGCATTGCCCTTGAGCCTAACTTCCACTGGGCTTTGGACAGAAACATCCTCGCTCCCGGCCCTGATCTAAAATGGCATGTGTCTTCACAGCTCGACAAGCGTAATCGTGATTTTCAGGAACTGCTCGAACTTGATAAAAAGCCCATAATTCTGCCGAGGGAAAAGAAATATTACCCCCGCATGGACGGACTGGAGTTGCGAATAAGCAGATTGGCAGTATAAAAATATTGCTAACGGCTGGCAGCGAAAAGAGCAATTAATATTTTTGTTGTTTGACCTTATATGACAAACCCCTAAAATATCATTTCGACATGCAATGCCGTTCAATATAGAACCCCAATGAAAGATATATACAAT
>JAFGCP010000434.1 GCA_016932595.1 Deltaproteobacteria bacterium | reverse complement strand
CTGAGGCGGAGCCGTATCCGGTCTGGGACCTTGACGCGGCACTTTTAAAATGCAGGAAAGAGGCTGAGCTTCCTCTGCTGCTGGTTCTTGACTCCATACAGGACCCGCATAATTTCGGCGCCCTGATCCGCAGCGCCGTCTGCGCGGGCGTGCAGGCAGTCATTTTTCCCAAAGACCGGTCAGTCGCCCTCACCGCAACGGTTGGCAAGGCATCTGCCGGCGCCGTCGAGCATATACCCCTGTGCCGCGTCACCAATATCGCTGCAACGCTTGCGCAGCTGAAAGAAGAAAATATCTGGGTTGTGGGCACATCGCCCCGGGCCGATACAACCATATACCGTTTTGATTTCAAAAGACCCCTGGCTCTGGTCATCGGCAGCGAGGGAAAGGGCATGCGGCCGCTCGTGGAAAAAACATGCGATGTGTGCGTTTCCATTCCCCTGCAGGCGGGCTTCGACTCTCTCAACGCATCCACTGCCGGCGCCGTCGTGCTGTTTGAAGCCATGCGGCAGCGCATGCCCGGATAAGCCATGGATGCCGCCCTCCGATTGAGAATCTTCTCCGTGCTCGCCTTTGCCATCTTCGTCTCCATGCTGGGCCTGGGGATCATTGTGCCCGTACTGCCCCTGTATGCAAAAAACCTCGGCGCCAACGGCGTCTGGCTCGGGGCCATATTCGCCGGCTTTGCTATTTCGCGCTCGGTCTTCATGCCTTTTGTGGGAAGGCTCTCGGATAAAACCGGCCGTAAAAGCTTCATCTCCACAGGCCTGTTCCTTTACGGGCTTTCCTGCCTGGGCTTCATTTTCGCCGATGACTATATCACGCTTTTCTGCGTCCGCATTCTGCAGGGATTCTGCTCGGCAATGATCGTGCCCATCGCTCAGGCCTATGTTGGCGAGATCAGCCCGCCCGACAGGGAGGGAAGTTACATGGGCCAATTCAATGTGGCCATTTTCTGCGGCATGGGGTTCGGCCCTTTTCTTGGCGGCTTCATACATGACTATGCGGGAATGAATGCGGATTTTATCATTATGGGGCTGCTGTGCGGAGTTTCCTTCCTGCTGGTCGTTGCGTTTCTGCCGTCCGTTAAAAATGAGCCTGCCCTGCACAAGGCCGAACCGCTCGCCTATGGCGCACTGCTGCGGCTCAGGCAGGTGCAGGGTATACTCTGGTTCCGTTTTATCAATGCCTTCCTGCGCGGATCGGTCATGTCTTTTTTGCCTATTTTGGGAAGCGCCATGCTGGGCTTAAGCGGCATTCAAATTGGTTTTGCCGTTTCAACAGGCGTACTGGTTACCTCGTTTCTGCAGTATCCCTGCGGCAGGCTTGCCGACCGCTTGAACCGCAAAACCCTGCTCCTGACGGGCAACCTGCTCTATGCCTGCGCGCTGGCGCTGTTTCCGCTGGCGCCGAATTTCTGGTGGCTGCTTGCCATAAGCTTCTTCTCCGGCGTGCTTGCCGCCGTGCCCCTGCCTGCGGCAACGGCGCTCATTGTGGAGGAAGGCAAAAAATACGGCATGGGCTCGCTCATAGCGCTGTTCAATGTCGCCATGAGCCTTGGCCTCGGAGGAGGCCCGCTTGTCTGCGGTCTTGTGTATGATGCTTTCGGGCTGAGCTATGTATTCTACTTTACCACGATTCTGGGAATTATCGGCACTGTCTATATCGGCAGGCTGCTGCACGCCTCACGGCAAAAATCCCCGGCTGCGGGCCGCGGCATGGCCGAGCTTGAGCCATAGCACCGGCTGCGGCCATGTGCTCATTCTATTAAAAATTCCTCCATTTTCCTGCCTGCAACCGCTAATTGCCACCAGCCACTAATTAAAATCAGCTTTTTGTTTTATATCAACCGGGGGTATACCGGCATGTCATATCTGATGCTACACCGTTACAACATTATGCCACGTAATGTGGACTTTTTAGAGAAAAGGCCTGACCACAATATGCAGCGGCCAGGCCCTATTTTCTTCAAAAGGATTTCGCCTCAGTTCCAGTTTTAATTCTTCCCGACCATCGGTGCAATTGTTTCAAGCACTCGTCTTGTTGCTGCCCTCAGGGCAGGGCTGCGCTCTAAGGCGGCATTGATGCTGTCGGCATTGTTGTAATAGATATGAATGACTTTGCGGCCCACGGCGCTTTGAGCAAGTTTGCTGTCGCGGAAATCGCGGAAATTTTCAAGCTTCGGGTTATCCGCCCCCAGCACCTTTTGGGCCGGGCAGGGGCCGGTGGCAGCCGTGGTTGTGGTTGTGGGCTGCGTTGTCGTTGTTGTAACCGGAACTGTCGTCGTCACGGGCGCCGTAGTGGTTGATCCCATGGTCGTCGTGGTGGTTGAAATAAGCGGATTACCCACCTGTCCGGCCCGCACTGGCCAAACATTGTAGAAGCCCGGCTTACAGCAGATGTCGACGTAGCCGTGTCTCATGTCGACGGACCACGTACACCACGTATTGTAGGCAAAGGCCGTAGAAGACCAGTAGAGGTCGTCCGACTGCACATTCGTGAAGGGATGAGCAGAGGGAAGAGCAGGAAAAGATTTTGAGTAGTCGGTAAGGCTGCGCAACTCCCGTTCATTTGGCAGGCGCCAGTCGCTGTGGCTGCCTGTGGTAAGCGTTTTCACATAATCCAGGGCCTGCTGCCAGGTCATTGTTGCGCCGGCAAGATACGCATTCTTCGTCCACTCAAGGCCCGTGAGGCTATCCGTCACAGTGCCGTCGCTATTGTCCTCAAACCGCAGGCTGGGCCAGGCAACGCCTGCCTGTATGTCCCCATCCTGCCCCGTGCCGGAGCAGTCTGTTTCCGTTCCGTTGTCCTTATAGCAAAGTGTCTGCCCGGTTTTAGGCAGGCAAATGACCGAATTACCCAATGACCCACACTGCCCGGCCCGCACTGGCCAAACATAGAGGTGGTTGATCGTCTTATCGTAGGTGCCGACATAACCGAAGAACATGTGGACGAGCCACGCGCCTTGTGTATAGTTTGCGCCGGACGTAGACGACCAGTAGTAGTCCGACTGCACATTCGTGAAGGGATGGCCTTGCGGAAGGGCAGGATTGATAAGCTGTGCATTCAACAGGCTTTCAAGCTCATTGATATTGGGAAGTCGCCAGTCCGTATAGCCAAGATAGGCTTCTCTGTTGAGCTTTACCATATAATCAAGGGCATGCTGCCAGCTTACCATGCCGTCTTCCGCCGTGCCATCGGTGTCATTATCAGCATCAACCGTGCCCAGTAAATTGGCATTCTGCGCCCACACAAGGCCCGTGAGATTATCTGAAATCGTGCCGTCTCCCCGGTCGGAGAACCGAGGATCGGGCCAAACCGCTCCTGCCTGAATAGCCCCGTCCTGCCCCGTGCCGGTGCAGCTAATTACTGTGCCGTTGTCATCGTAACACATGGTCTGGCCCGTGCGCGCAACCTTGGCCGGGTAGGTTGCCCCGGCAACTATGGGCAATAGCAAGGCAAACACGGATAGGATGAGTAAAGATTTGCTGAACTGCATACCCCCTCTGCTGAAAACTGTTAATTTTCATTCAGTAACTAAGATATAACCCAAAGGTCGTTCAAGTCAGTAAGAATCAATTTTATTTAAGATGAAGCTTGGACACACAAAGATTACTGCAAGCTGGCATTTGCCTGCAGAAGATCAATGTTATTATAGTACCATTCGAGATACTCTTCCTCAGTTAAAGAAAACTCTCCAATTTTCTTTCCCTCTGGGTTATCCCATATAGGGTCATCCGGATCCAGAGGATAAAAGCGAGTAATGCCCTGCTTATCGGTTACAATCGCACAGTTTTTAATCATACCCCGAGCACATTCTGAGAAATCAGGCCCCAAATACTCTTCAAGTGCTGCCAATGACTCACCGCCTGTCCCAACGCCATGCACTAGCCAAACATTAAACATTTTTCCAATAAGTGCGATGCCCGCGTGATCTTGCCCATGGCAATACAATTCACACCTGAACCTATCCTGGAATACGAAGATATCCTCCGATGAGGAGCTTTCAACCTCGCTGTTGAAAGATGCTTCCCGATACGCCGGTCCATATGTAATGCTTTGATTATCATCGCAAATTAACGTGTCGTTATTGCCGTCCTTTGTCGTAAGCATCGTTATCATGCCGCGAGGCGAGAGGGCGATCTCCAAGGCAACAGTAACTCCCAATGGAACCCTCGTGGTGAGCCCGGCAGGACCACAGTCTTCCCATGGTTGCTCTTTACATCCTGCAAAAAAAATTGTTACACATATCAGGATAACAAACACTACAGCTTGATATTTCATGTCTATCATAATCCCCCTTTCAACCCCATAAATTGTTATAAAGCATTTTTATGATGAGTTATATTTGACTGCTTAAAATGACTAAGCAAATAGTTTAATGGAAATTTAAATATTAAAAGAGTGTTTCGCTTAAATTTTGTTTTATCGTTTCTTTTCGTTCCGTTTAAAGTCTTTAACACATGACTTAAAAAATAGTTTCTGTAGAAATTTAAGCATTAAAATACTGGTCAGCTCAAATATTGTTTTATTATTTCTTTTCGATTAAATAATTCATCAAGTGTTGTTATTCTTTTACTCTACTAGCCAAATTAAAAAATTATTAATTAATAAAATTAGACATTTTTAGCATGGCTATTTAATAAAATTTGCTTTGAGATATGGTAAATAATAGGGCGATGGGAATTGTGTGTCAAGACAAATGACTGGACAAATGACTGGGCAGCG
>JAFGCP010000070.1 GCA_016932595.1 Deltaproteobacteria bacterium | reverse complement strand
GATTCATAGGGGCCCTCGCCGTAAACAAACATAAAATCAGTTGGTTTCAGTTTTTATTCTTATTGTATAACACAAGCGCACACACGCTACAATATCAAATGCGCGCTGCGGGCTGCAGGGTCACCTTAAGCGCGGCAGGCGCGCCTGGCAGAACCTTAAAGCGTTCGTCAAGGCGCAGCCCGCAGACCCAGGCGATACAATCCCCGAACAGCAGCACCGGCACGTGCCGGCGCTCAAGCGGTGGAATCTTCAGGTCGCTGAACAAATCCTTGAGCTTTTTACTGCCCGGAGCCCCCAGCGGGTAAAAAACATCGCCCTGCTGCCACTGCCTCACCGTTACAGGCCCCACAGCCCTGTCAACGGCAATATAGGCGGTCTGCGTATCGGCATTGTCAAACACCGCCCGGCAGTCGTCAATCGGCACGGTCTCAAATCGCAGGCTCATGCCAAGCTCGGCAATAGCAAGCCATGACGGAATCTCCTGGCTCGTATAGGTGAATGGCGGCAGCGCGGGTTTGCGCCGGGCAAAAACAAGCAGGCCGTAGTGCCTGCGAACGCACCACGGGCCCGGCAGCTGCACCGCGCGCGACGGGCCGGGTTTTTCAATAAGCCGGATAACGGCTGCAATATGCTTTTCCGTCAGCTCCCGCGTATCCCCTTTAAGCCCGGCGATAATCCTCCGAATGATGCGGCCATACAGATCAGGGCCTGCATCCTGCAGTGCCGCCAGGGCAATAGTATGCTCGTCCTTCCGTGCGGCAACATGGCTGCGCACCACAGTTTCAACGAGCTTTTCCAGCGCCTGCTCATCCTGACGCACAAGAGCTGCTGTGCGGCCAAGTGTTGCGATAATGCCGGGATTATACTCTTCGCGCAGCAGCGGCAGGAGCCGGTGGCGGATTTTGTTTCTCAGATACTGCTGCTCGCCGGCCGACGTGTCGGCAATAAACGCAATGCCGCGCTGGCTCAGCCAGGCTTCAATCTCGCGCCGCTCAACTTCGATCAGGGGGCGTATGATATACCCGTCGCGGCAGGCCGGTATGCCGGCAAGGCCTCTCATCGATGCGCCCCGCACAAGGCGCATGAGAACGGTTTCGGCCTGATCATCTGCATGATGGGCAAGGGCGAGCTTGTGTGCCCCTGTTGCAGCCATGGCATCACGGAAAAAACCGTAGCGCACGTCGCGGGCGGCCTCCTGCAGCGAAAGCCCGCTTGCGCCTTTGTGGCCGTACACATCCCGCGCCTCGGCCACGCAGGCGATGCCGAGGCGCGCAGCAAGCTCCTGCACAAAGACGGCCTCGCGCTGCGCCTCCTCGCCCCGGAGCTGGTGGTCCATATGGGCCACGCTGAGCTGTATTCCCAGATGCTCCCGCAGCCCGTGCAGCATGTGCAGCATGGCGACGGAATCCGCCCCGCCCGACACGGCTGCCAGCACATGATCGCCGGGGCTGATCATCCCGTGTTTTTTGATGGTGTGCAGAACCAGCTTCTCAAGCGGGGATAGTGTTTTTTCAAACTTAGGCATACGCTGTTTTTAAAAACGTTTAAACCGTTGGTGAGGAAGTTTTAGGGGCGTTCAGCCGAACGCCCCTGCGAACCCCTGAACCCCGAACCCTTTACAGGACTTCCTCATCCTCCTGCCGCCATGCCGGATCGACAATGCAGAGAAATACAAGATCAACTGATCCGGGATTATGAATGCTTTGCCGTGACCGGGGCGGAATGTAAATCGCCTGTCCCGGTTTCACAAGCGCATGCTCATCATTTATACACATTATACCCTTGCCCTCCAAAATATAATAGACTTCCGACGTACGGAGGCTGTGCGATAAACTTGTCTGGCCCGGTTTCACCACGGCATGGGCCAGACTATAGTTTATTTTAAGATCAGCCTTTTCAGGATGCAAAAGCTCCCTCACATGTGTTGCATCACCGGCCAAAAACGGCTCACATGCGCTTAAGTCCTTGATAAACATATCTTTTCTCCTAACAAACAGCCCGTTACACCAGCCTCTCATCTTATAGCGAATAAGCCCCGCAGGCAAACAAAATCAGGCTTTTTTGAACTATTTATATATATTGTTCATGAGTATTGACAAAATGCCGAAAATACAATAAGTTACGACTTGGTTACACTAAGGGTTACGAAACATTCCTGAAAATCAACCTTATAAAGGAGTCGTTTGTGGAGCGCAAACACGGTGGGAACATCTATCAGGTTGCCCGTCAGCTGGGCGTTAAACCCGAAACCATCATTGACTTCAGCGCAAGCATCAACCCGCTCGGATATGCTCCCCGGGTCAAGAAAGCCCTTGCCGCTCCCGGCACAGCCGTGCTTAACTATCCCGACCCCGATGCTCAAGCATTCATCAATGCTCTTGCGGCATACCACAAGCTCCCGGCCGGCCATTTCATTCCGGGCAACGGGTCAAGCGAGTTCATACACCTGCTGCCCTCGACTCTCAAACCCAAAAGCGTGCTGATCGTCGCGCCGGCCTTCACCGAATATGAGCATACCTATCAGCACGCCAAGGGCGTGGTGTTCTTCTTTACCACAACCGAGAAGGAGGGGTTTGCGATTCAGGAAAAAGCCCTGCTCGATGAGCTCAAGCGCGGCTACAGCGCCGTCTACCTCTGCAATCCCGGCTGCCCCACCGGCGTGCTGCATCCGCCTAAAATGCTGCGAGAGCTGGTCGCCATTGCCGCAAAAAAAAGCACTGCCGTTATCCTTGATGAAACCTTCATTGATTTTGCCGAAGAAAATTCACTGAAGGAAGAAACAGCGCGCTTTGAAAACCTTTTGATCCTTCGGTCCATGACCAAATTTTTCGCCCTGCCGGGCCTTCGGGCAGGCTATGCGATCACCCATCCTAAAAACGTTGAAAAATGGCGCGAGCACCTGCCGCCCTGGAGCATGAACGCCCTGGCGCAGCGCGCGGCAACCGAAAGCCTGCTGGATGCCACGCATATCCAGAAAACCCTGCAGTTCATTCAGGAAAACCGCGTCGCCCTTGCCGCCGACCTGCGGGCACTGCCGCACCTGACCGTATTCAAGAGCTGCGCGAATTTCCTGCTCGTCAAGCTTGCCGATACGGCGAAGCTCAATGCTCCGCAACTGGCTGAGAAGCTGCTGGCCAAAGGCATGCTCATCCGCTCCTGCGAAGACTTTCAGGGCCTGACCGACCGCTATTTCCGCGTGGCAGTGAAGAAAAAAATCGAAAACAAAAAGCTCTGCTCCGAGCTCAAAAAACTGCTGGGCAAGTAGGCAGCCGCCCGCAATCTGACAAACCAGGCACCTCACAGGCTGACAGCCCCTTGTCTGCCTAGTATCGTATGAACCGGTTTTTTAGCGCCCCTGCCCTGCTCTCATGCAAAGCACGGCATTGCAGGCTTTAGATTGACAGAACAGCCGCTTGCCACTATAATTACAAATGTAATTACATTCAGGAGGCGTGCTTTATGGAAGCAAAGCTGATACAAATTGGCAATTCAAAAGGCTTACGGATCCCTCATACAATCCTCAGCCAGTCCGGCATTGACGACAAAATCGAACTGACCGTCAAAAACGGGGCTATCATTTTAAAGCCGTTAAAAAAAGCGCCACGGGAAGGCTGGGCGCTTCAGGCAAAAAAAATGAGCGCCGAAGGTGACGACCGCCTGCTGCTGCCGGATGTGCTTGGCGATGACCAGGAGCTGGACTGGTGATTAAGCAGTACGACATTTACATTGTCAATCTCGACCCGACGATAGGCTCGGAAATAAAAAAAACCAGGCCGTGTGTCGTGCTCTCGCCCAATGAAATGAACAGCGGCTTGCGAACGGTTCAGATAGCCCCCATGACCACCTCACCCCGTGACTACCCCTGGCGGGTTTCGATTGTTTTCAAAAAAAAGAGCGGTTTTATAGCCCTTGATCAGATTCGCACGATAGATAAACAACGGCTCGTCAAAAGAATCGGTACCGTGCAGCATGATACAGTCGATAAAGTCAAAGAAACGCTGCACGAAATGCTGATTGCATAAATGAGCGTGCATAGGTGCTTAACGACTTAAAAAAGACTCTATAATTTTTATTACACAAAAAAATGCCACAGGAAAAATTCCAGATAGAGCTTCAAGACAGACGTATCGATGGGGTGCTGCACTTGTGCAGCACAAGGGCTCCGGCGGTTATCACCTGCCACGGGCTTTTCAGCAACAAGCAAAGCGACAAGTTGCTGCAAATAGCGGATGCCTTCGTGCGGGAGGGCTTTGCCGTGGTGCGGTTCGACTTCGGCGGCTGCGGAGAAAGCACGGGCTCTATCGCCAATACCACGGTCACCCGCCGCCTGGAGGAGCTGGAAGCCGTGATGCGCCATGTAGCAGGCCATGCGAAACTGGCAGGCAGCTACGGCATACTGGGCAGCTCTCTTGGCGGCTATACGGGGCTTCTCTACGCAGCCCGGCATCCCGTTGCAGCCCTCTCCGTATGGGCGACGCCCTGCGATCTGCTGTCGATAAGCAACAACATACCGCAGGCAGACCTGCACAAACTCAGGCAGGAATTTTTCTCCGACGCCCGCACGCATAATCTGACGGCGTCTGTTTCAGGCATGCGATCAGTGCAGGTCATTCAGGGCAGGGAGGATGAAATTGTGCCCTGGCGCCATGCAGAGCTGCTCCACCAGGCTTTCCATGACCCGAAGGAACTGATCTTTCTGCCGGGGGCCGATCATTCCCTGTCACAGCCGCAGCAGCGCCTGCAGGCGATCGCGCACAGCCTGGCATGGTTCAAACGGCGCCTGCTGTAGCAGGCGTAAGAGCATTTTTCTTT
>JAFGCP010000433.1 GCA_016932595.1 Deltaproteobacteria bacterium | reverse complement strand
TGAGCGCAAGCAGTCCTTGTCAATACTGATATAGGCTTTTCTGCCCGGGCAGCGCTGCAGCACCCCGGCCAAACGAACGCCCATGTCCCTGGCCTGCAGCTCTGTCCAGGTAATCTCGGAGGCAAGGCCGCAGCGCCGAACATGCAGGGAGCTATTCTCCGGAACCTCTCTGAACAGCACGCGGGTGGGCTTATGGCCGAAGGGGTATATCTCAAGCCGGTCATCTTTCAAGGCCTGCAGATTTCCCGTATGAATCGCCGGGCTTGAAATATCATCGGATGAAATGCCCAGCAGCAGCACCTTGCTGACCGTGCTCAGCTCAAGGGCCCGGCTAACCCATGAGCCGCAGCCAAGGCGGGGGGGCAAAATGTCCCAGTCGGGGTGAAAATCAAAAACAATGAGCGTGAGGGGTTCCGCAAACCGGCTCAGCAGCAGCTGCGACACATGATGAAAATCGCCCGAACCGAGAAAGGTGACGGCATGCTGCGCCTGCGGCTGCAAAGCGGCATTAACGGCGGCAGCTGTTTTTTTATTCAGCCACAGCCTGCAGGAACTGCCGACGGCGGTCAGGTCGATGATATCAGGCCGGTAGCACTCGATGAGGCGCTTCTGCCGCAAAAGGCTGTTGTCAAAATTCAGTATGCGGACGGTATTTGAAAGCATGGACTCCGTTTGGTGGATTCGCCATCATGTAGTCACCTGGGGCAGGCGCACGTGCTCGTAGGATGGGTTAAGCGAAGCGAACCCACCATGTTGTGTCGGACTTAATCCACCCTACGAAACCGCCTCTTACTGTTTTAAAAATTCAAAAACTTTGCCAGCACCTGCAGGCACCGGTTCACCAGCCCGCTTGTATGGCGCACATAGGCAAACAGGGGCACAAGCCTGCACCCGAGATGGGTTTTGGGCTCATAATCGGTCTGGCCGACCTGGTAGCGCCTGATGCCATTGTCGATGCACCACCGGACATTCTCGCACCAGCTCACAAAGTAGAGGCTGTATCTGCGGGCAATGCCGTAATCAAAACCAATAAATTTATCGATCAGCAGGTCGCCGTGGACGAAACAAAGATTGAAGGCCGCGAGCCTGCCGTCGATATAATACAAAAAGTATCGGCAGCCGGAGCCCGCGTTGTGAGCGCAGGTGAGGAAAAATTCTTTTGTCAGCTTTTCAAATTTTGTCGCCCCGGCGCTGTAGGTATTCATATAGAGACGGTAGATATCATCAATGATGTCATCCACCTGCTCCACAACCTTTGTCATAAGCATGCCCGTGTCGCGGGCTTTTTTCAGCTTGCGCCGCAGGTCCTTGCGCGCACCGCTGCTGAGGCTTGCCAGATACTCCTCAAATGTTGCATAGGGCAGGTCGATACTGGCCGACGGGAAGCTGCCGGTTTTAAAAAAGCCCTCACCGTCGAGCAGATCAAGCACAGGCTCGTCCTGTTCGGAAAAGTCCTTAAAAAGAAGCAATGCCAGCCCCTGCTGCTTGCAGAAGCCTTGCAGCTCAAGGGTCAGGGCATGCACAAGCCCCTTTTTGTCGCACACATCAGGGGCAATGCCCAGCAGCCCCTGCTCACCGAAAGGCGAACCGCAAAAAAGCGTTTTGAATACTAAAAACCGCGGCACTGCTGCCCGCACAGCCCCGGCCAGCTTTCGTATGCCCGGCTCAAGCACGGTGTCGGCATAAAAGTCGGCGGTAAAAAAAGGGATGATGGCGCACAGTCGCTCCTGCCGGTAGGCAAGCAGGTAATAGAATGAAAACTCGGCAAACCGCGACTGCTCAAGAGTTGCGTAGAACCAGTACCCTTCAGGGCAGTCGGCGAAAAAAAGGTCCCAATCCTCTTTTTTTATTGAACTGATGCTGTCAACGCACGTACAATGAAAAGGTTCCATGTTCAATCAGCATCCTTATCAAAAAAAGCAATGAGCATATTCCGAGACATCCCCCCCACCGCGGGACTTCCTCTTTCGATCCGCGAGCTTGCCGCGGCATACCGCAACCGGCATGCAGGCGGCCTGCTGGCGCAGGATTTCCAAAACTTCCTTGGCGCGCCCTATGCCGCCGTCACCTGCTCGGGAACCTCGGCATTATATATAATATGTGAGGCATTAAAAGAACTTTCTCCAAAAAGAACCATACTGGTGCCGTCTTTCATCTGCCCGCTGGTGGCCTTTGCCCTGCGGCGGGCGGGCTTTTTTATCGAGCCCTATGATGTCGGGCCCCGGGATTTCAACGGTGATGCGGGCCGGGTTGCTGCTGCCTGCGCCGCGAATGCCGATATTGGTACGATACTTATTAACCATCTGGGCGGCATACCCTGCGATCTCACCCGTTTTGAACAAACAATCAGAGCCACCGGGCTTTTTGTTATTGAGGACTGCGCCCAGTCCTTCGGTGCCCTGCATAAGGGCAGGCCGGTGGGAACCCTGGGCGACTTCTCTTTCTTCAGCCTTGCCGCGGGCAAAGGGCTCACGCTGTATGAAGGCGGTGTCCTTGCCGTCAATAAAAATGAGCATGCCGCCTTGATGGATGCAAAAATCCGGCAGTTGGTAAAATGTGATTTTCGCAGGGAAGCCCGGCGCATACTGGAACTGCTGGGCTATGGGCTTTTTTACCGGCCCCTGCTTTTCTGGTTTGTCTTCACCCTGCCCCAGCTCTACTGGTCGCGTCGCGGCGATGATATAAAAGCTTTGCGTGAGGATTTTGACAGTACTTTCCCGGTTCATGCGGTTTCAGACTTCAGAAAAGCGGCAGGGCATATTGCCTTCCCCCGGATTGCCGGGGCCATAGGCAGCCAGCGGGAAAAAGCAGCATGCTATAGAGAGGCCCTCAAGAATCTGCCGGGCCTCTGTATCCTGCAGGAAGCAGCAGGTGATGCGGCAACCTATCCCTATGTAATCGCGCTTTTTGATCAGCCTGAAAAGAAACTACAAGCGCTGCAAGCCTTTGCCGGCGCCGGCCTTGGCGTATCACAAATCTATGCCCGGGCTCTGGCCGACTACGGCTATGTGCAGGACAGTGTCCCGAACAGGAACAGCGAAAACGCACGCCGGCTGGCCGAGCGCGCCATAACGCTGTCGACAAGCCCGTTTCTCAAGAAAAGCGATATTGAAAAATGCATCGAAATCATGCACACTGTGTGCGGCAGATAAAATAAACGCGGGAGAATAATCATGCATGGATTACTGAAAAAAGCTTCTCTGTATGCCCTGATTCTACTGTGCACCGTTCTTGTCCGGCCCTTTGCGGTAAAGGCCGGCATCATTACCGATGACCTGAAAACCGCTGTCGATAAAGTCCTTTCGATCATGCAGAATCCGGCCTACGGGGCCCCTGATAAAAAACAGGAGCGCCAAAACCTTATCAATACGGTAATCGCGGTAAAATTTGACTGGGAAGAGATGTCCAGAAGGGCGCTGGGCATGCACTGGAAGGATTTCACCCCGCCGCAGCAAAAGGAGTTTGTAGCGATTTTCAGCGAGTTCCTTGAGCGGACATATATATCGAAAGTTGATCTGTTTCTCAAAGAGGAAAAAAGCTTTTCAGCAAAAAATATTGCCTATACCAAAGAGACTATTGAGGGGCAGTATGCCCTGATCGACTCAAAAATAACCCTCAAGGAAGAAGAAATTCCTCTCAGCTATAAGCTCATAAACAAAGGCGGGAAATGGGTGGTATATGACCTGACCCTTGAAGGGGTCGGCATTGTCGCCAATTACCGCACGCAATTCAGCGAGCTGCTGGCAAACGGCTCCTATGAAAAGCTTATCGAAAAGCTGAAAGCCAGGCAGGGCGAAGGTGACAGCATTGAAAAGGCCCCTGCTGCAGCTCCCAAAAAGCAGTAAAAGCGCTCCGGAGGAGCGCTTTTACCAACTACCTGTTGTAAGCGCCGGTATGCCCCGGCGTGAAAATCATTTCTGAAGGCCGTACTGCCTGTTTTGAAGATAGGCGTTTCTCAGCGAAACATACGGGTCAACGGCGCTTTTCTTGAATTCATCATAGGCATCAATTTTCAGAGACACCGTATTGACTCTCTCATAGGCTTCGATGCCGGCCCGCTCCCAGAGATGCAGATTGACATAGGACAGGGGGTCAAGGAAAGAATCTCCGACCAGGCCAACGGTATCGCGCGCGCTCGAAGGGCCCAGAATCGGCCAGACAATATAGATGCCGTGGCCGAGGCCGTACCTGCCGAGTGTTCTGCCCGTATCCTCATCCTGACTGGTCAGGCCCCAGCAGTAATACGACGGATCAAACAGCCCGCCAATGCCTGATGTCGAATTCACGACAAAGCGGGTCAGTTCAACGCCCGCACCTTTGAATTTTCCCTGCAGGCAGCAGTTGACCATGCGCACCGGCGTAATCAGGTTAAGAAAAAATCTTTTCACGCACATGCGCGCAGGCTCCGGCACAACAAAGCTGTACCCCTGAGCAGCCGGCTTTAATAGCCAGAAATACAGCTTGTCATTAAAAACGAACATGCCCCGGTTGAATTTTTCAAGGGGGTCTGATACCTTCTGCCCGGCTGCTCCGGCATCCCCGCCGGTCTTTTCAAAAGGGTCATACATCGAATCCTCTGCGTCCGCCGAAGCAGCGCAAACGATATTCGTACTGCCTGCAGCAAGGCTGAGGCACAGAAACAGACAGATAGAGGCACATAGTCTCATAATGCAGATCCCTCCTTTTCAGAAATGTGGTTTTAAAGCCGGCATGCGGCAAAACTATATTTCATATACCATGCTGGCAGGGCACAGATAAAGAAATTATTTTTGCCGCAACCCCCTTACCGGGGACTTTTCACAGAAGTCATTCAATACCTTTGCCCATCATAACCAGCCGCAGATGATTCAGCGCCATCTGGGAGGACATGATCTTTATTTTTTCCCGCGTGCCGGGAAAAAACTGCTTTTTAACAATCGTCTGCCCGGGGGCAGCGACGCCGATAAAAAACGTGCCGACAGGTTTTTCCGCTGAGCCGCCCTCCGGGCCGGCAATGCCGGTTACGGAAAGACCATAGACCGTGCCCGCGGCTTTGCGGGCGCCTTCCGCCATGAGCCGCGCAACAGGCTCGCTGACCGCCCCGTATTCGGCAAGCGCTGCCTCCGGCACAGCCAGCAGCTCCTGCTTGGCCCGGTTGCTGTACACAACAAACGAGCGCTCCACATAGGCTGAGCTTCCCGGCACATTGGTGAGCCGGTGCGTGATGAGCCCGCCGGTGCAGGATTCGGCTACGGCAAGCGAAGCGCCCTGCGCGGCAAGCATACGGCCGACAACCTCTTCCATGGTTTCATTATTGTCCGAATATATATAGTCGCCGACATGCTCCTGAATGACGGTCTGAAACAGCAGCAGCTCATTATCGATCTGCTGCTCATCGGAGCCGGTTGCGGTAATCTTGAGGCTCACTTCGGGAAATGAGGGATAAAAACCGAGGGCCACAGCCGGCAGATCCGGCAGGCGGTCTTTGAGCAATTCCTGAATCCGTGATTCCCACAGACCGAAAACTTTCAAAGTTCTGCTTTTTATAATCTGCCGCATACCGCATTCCCTGAGGATATGCTCGATTATAAAGCCGGTCATGGCATGGACTTCTTCGGGAACACCGGGCAGGAAAAAGAACTGCCTCCCCGCGTCCTTAATCAGAAAACCGCAGGCTGTGCCGACAGGGTTTTCTATTGGCACGCACCCCTCCGGAAGCACGGCCTGTTTCTTTGCCGCATCAGGCATGGGCCGTCCGAATTCACGGTAGCGGCGCTCCATAGTGCCGATGGCAGCCCTGCTCACCGCAAGCTTGCGGCCAAACGTGGCGGCAGCTGCCTGCGCAGTGCAGTCATCATCCGTGGGGCCAAGCCCGCCCGTAGCGATCAAAAACCGCGTGTCGGGCAAAAGACCGGTCAGCGCTCGCCGGATATCTTCAAGGCCGTCGCCTACTGAGCTGAACCGCCCGGCAGACAGCCCTGCCTCAGTCAGGGCACGGGCAATAAAACTTGCATTGGTATCGGCAGTGCGGCCGCTCAAAAGCTCATCGCCGATGGTAAGCAGTTCGATCATGTAAAGCTCCGTTTATGAGTGGCATCTGTCAAAAATGCGCTTCAGTCCAAAATCTCCATAAGCTTGCCGCAGCAGGGAGGAATCAGCTCTCCCTTCTTAAGCACCACGAATTTATTGCACTGCTGGCAATAGCAGCGGCAGTCCCGGTCAACGCGGACCTCCTGCACTGAGGAGCCGCCCGGGGGGCCTTCAATGGCAAACCGGGCCATATTCCTTTTCGAAGGAATATACTCGCCGATAGGCACAAGTTTTTTATTAAACCGGGCACAGTCAACAATCATGCGCCAGAGCGCTTCCAACTGGGCTGTTTCATCAGGGCGCTCGGGAGTCAGCTCAATGTACTCTTTTTCGATAGTGATCTGCATAGGGAGGCCTCCTTTGATCGCGTAAAAGTTTACCTGCTAATCTTTGCACCGTCGCATCCGTGGCTCTATTCCACTATATTACACAAAATTCGAAAATTTCCAGCCGAGGCCTTTTTTTTCAGTACAAGGTATCATTGGCGCAGATAAGTACTTCTATCATTTTAAATTCAACATACTGGTGATACTTGCAGACGCAAAGGACTCAAAGCCACCCGGATGCAGGAGTTAGCTCCTGCTCTGACCCATTATGAAGTTATTACGTAATTCCATCACGGAATAACTTCATAATGAGATATAAAATGTTCTTTTCAGCTAAGTGCACGGACTTTTAAAGCAGATTTTTCTCCTGTCCAAATTTTAGCCGTGCATCTTTACGACTTTGGCACAGCTCATTCATTGCCGATAAATTGCCGATAAATTGCCGATAAGCCATAGGCCCGATTCCGGTTTGCCGTGCTTGTAACCGTCAGCAATCCGTCATCAACCCACGTCTTGACCAGAATCCGCGCCATACGATCTGAAAGAGCGAGCGCCCGAGCCACATCGCCGGTGGTTATCTGCTCCTGCCGCGAAAAAAGCGCCAGCACAATGCGCGCCCTGCGATCCAGTCGCCGCAGAACGTCGGGTTCAGGCGCTGCGCCCTTTTCCGCCCGGTTTAAAACGTCACCCTGCGCTCTGGTGAAAACCTCTGCAAGAGTTATTATGAAATATTGGACCCACGGCGTTATGTCAGACTCAGCCCGGCCTTCATAATAATTGTGATGTGGATGAACTGCCAGGGAGCGGTAGTATCCTTCAAGATCCCGGGCATGATGCTCTTCCATGGAAAAAAAGCCATTCAGGTCATACCCGCCCCGATGGAGAATAAATGTGGCCAGAAGCCTTGCCGTGCGGCCATTACCGTCATAATAGGGGTGAATCGTCACAAACTGATAGTGCACCAGCCCGGCAACGAGCGGTATCGGAAGGTTGTCTTTCTCCGCCTGTGAAGCCCAGGCGATCATAGCATGCATAAGCCCGGGAACATCCCGCGCCTCCGGAGGCATATAAACAATGCTGCCGGAGGCGCTGTCGCGGATTACATTCTGTCCGGTTCTATAGGGGGTTGGTTTTGCCCGCGCGCCTTTTTCAACCAGGGCATAAAGTCGCTGCACAAGTTCCTCGGTTAAAGGCTTTTTCTGCTGAGCCCACTTCTCAACCTTGAGCAGGGCGTTCCAGTAATTTTGCACTTCGCGCACATCCCGCTCGCGGCCGTGAAACCGCCCGAGCCGGCCTTCAATAACACGTTGAGCTTCGGAAAGAGTAAGGCGGTTTCCCTCGATCTGCGTTGAGTAATGGGTGGATCGAATCCGTGCCTGCAGTCGAAGCAGGGCTTCCTCAGATGGCGTCAGAGGCGTGTGCGCAACGATGGCCCGTGCTGCTTCAATGTCCATGAGCCCCCGCGCTATGGCTGGAACGATTTTATAGCGTGGCTGCCATATTGTGCTGGATTTATTCATATCGATGCCTATGGTTGAAGCAACATTTCATGGTCACCTGGCTAATGTACAAGAGGCGTACAGCAGCCCTGTTAATGGCGCTGTCTTTTTTATAATTTTAAATTTAATGAGCAATACAGCGTTCAGGGCAGAAGGACGAAGATAATTTATTGATCCATTCTTCGGGTTTGAGTCGTATCTTTTTTTCAGGCGCTTTCGGCAATTTTGCAGCCTCGGCAAATATCTTTATATAATTCAAATGTATCGGGACCTCTTGCTCGGCAGAGACAAGATTCATATATGCAGAGCGCATGAATTTTTCCAGTGTATCTCCTGCATCCTGCGTATCATTTTCTATCCGCGAAAGTGTTTCAGGCTGTATTGAAAGCACACGCGCAAAATCAATTGCCCGCAGTCCCATTTCTTTTCTCAAATAACGAATTTCGATTCCTGAAAGCTTCTCTTTTCTGCAGCAAAGAGTCATGCCGATTAACCGATGCAACTGGTTGATTTTTGGAATATCAACGTACTCTTCACGGCAGTTCCGACAAGAATGCCGCTGAATACCGCTCAGAAGTACATTGGGCAGACCGCATTCCCTGTATTCATACGATTTCACTTTAGCGACTTTCATCTCGCCGCCGCATGCGTGGCATTTCATGCAAACCTCGCCTAGAAAACTGTTACGACCACTTGCCTGTCACTGCTGATTATCGCTGTTATCACTACTCCTGCTTCACCCTCTCAATCGGGGTCACATCTTCATATGTCAGATTTCTCAATACTCTGGCCATTCTATTTGTGCTAGTTTTGCTTTGGCACGGTCGGCATCTTCCGGAAACACCATCAGGCGACCAGCTATTGTTTTATACATGCATTCGCCCGTTACATGATATTGAATGCCCTCAGACTATAAAAGCGACTGGGCTAAAGCAAATAACGCCTGATCTTGTGTTTCAAGCACTGTGATCATGTTGCCTTATGGGGTAATTAAAAACATTTACCTGTTTCGTTTATTCCCGCCTGTTTTTCATACATAAGCCTGCAGGCACAGAGGGCAGCCGATCTGGAGCCGGGTTTCGCGATTCAAAAATGCATTATTGGCAGCAGCAAAGGAGAGCATAAACTCACCTTTCCCATGCCCCCGTGTAAGTTCAAAATATTTGAGAATCAAACCATTATTTCCTTTTTTCTGCAATATTATTTTTCGTTTCGTTAAAAATGCTTAGCATGAGTTAAGCATTGTTTGTTGCGGAAAGGGGCTGGCGGGTAAAAAGGCTGGCGATATTTGTCTCGTCTCAGGATTCAGTGCGCGGGGTGCGCGATGCGCACCCGTGGCTACAGGCTGTTTGAGAAACATACATGTATTGCAGTTTAAAATACCGCCCGTGCAATCTGCAGCAGAAGGTTTGCATACACCCCGGCGACCACATCATCCAGCACTATGCCCGCGCCTCCATGCATATCCCTGTTTATTTTATTCGCCGGCCAGGGCTTTATGATATCAAGCAGCCGAAACAGCAGAAAGCCGGCAAGCATATAGCGCCAGTCCGGGGGCAGCAGGGCAAGGGTAATAAGCTGTCCGGCGATTTCATCGATGACAACCTGAGGAGGATCATTCGCGCCAAGAATTTTTTCAGCTTTGCCGGAGAACCAGATAGCGGCAAGCGTTACGAAGACGGTTATGGCAAGATACCAGGCGGGCGGCAGGGGTGAGAGAAGATAGAAAAGCAGAACCCCCACGGCAGAGCCTGCCGTGCCCGGGGCAATGGGAACATAGCCCGCGCCAAAGCCGGTTGCCAGCAGCATGCTCGGACGCAGGGCGGGCCGGGGCATTTATTCGGCCTTTGCAATGGTTATGGCGCTGCCCTCGGTAATCTGTTTCAAGGCATGCGTATCGCCCGTGACTTTACCGAACACATTCACCGCGCTCGCGGGCCTGATCTCGCCCGGCCGGCTGACGGGCGTGGGGCCAAAAAAAATGCAGAATGCAGCACCCGAGGGCCAGTAGCCCATATCACCCATCTCGACGATGTCTCTGGCATCATCTTCCAGGTCTATTTTCACCGGAATGCTGAAATAAATTTCATCTCCCCAGGTGCTGACCGAAGCATGCAGGGGCAGGCAGTTCCAGACGGCATCTGCCGTCGGGCTTGTGGAAAGTACGCCGCTGATCTGCACTGCGCCGGAGGTTATGATTATGCTGCGTTCCATTGTTTATATCCCCCTCCACATTTTTAAACAACAAGCAGCCTGAATGCTCAGGCGAACATTGCCTTTCTTGCAGGAGCGCTGCTCAGAAGAGCATATGCAGCCACATCAAAAACAGCGCGTCCCGTGATTTCCATAGTGCTCCCTGAATACTCTGAAGCCCATCTTATAAAGGAGCCACGGCTCTGTCAAGGGCAATAAAAAAGGCCGCTGAAAGCGGCCTTTTATTACTATTTAATAAATATGCTTCAACAGCCTGTGGCGGCAGTGTCAGCTCTTGGCATCCAGAATATCCCTCTCTTGAAGACGGGTTATGGTTGCCTCGGTCAGCCTCACCTTGCCGGCTGCGATCTCACGCAGAGACTGTACAACCTCGCGGTTTTCAGGTGCGGCAACAAGGGGGCTGGCGCCCTTGAGCAACTGGCGGGTGCGCTGGCTTGCCATATGCACCAGGATAAAACGGTTTTCAATATTGCGCAGACAATCTTCAACGGTAATGCGTGCCATCAATGACCTCCGTATGATTCTGTTTGAGGAACTGGAAGGATTGTATTTAGTACAGGATCAGGGCTTTTTTGTCAATCAAATTCTCTCCCGGGCTTTTTGGCGGCATGCGGGTGCTGCAAGCTCACCTGCCGAGAATATATTTTTGCAGATAGGCGGCCCGCTCCGGCAGCTCGAACTGCAGCAGCACGCTGGCGGCGTTTTTGCCGCCCACGGTCACCCGCGTGGCCACGGAGCATTGGCCGTCGGAAAAGGATTTCACCGTCGCCTCCACCACCATCTGGTCCCCCGGCTGAACAAAAAGGCGAAACTTCACCTTCTCCGCCCGGCAGAGCACAGGAAAGCTCTCGGTCAGGCCGCGCTCGGCAAGCTGCCGCAGGGCAAGCTCGCGGGCAAGGCTGTGCTGCGCCTCCATAATGGCAACGCCGGGCAGAACGGGCTTGAGCGGGAAATGGTCGTTGAAGCAGTCATCGGTAGCGGTAACATTTTTTATGCCCTGCAGCGTGGCGCTGTCGCCGGTTTCCATGATACGGTCCAGCCAGCGCCGGCGGCTGGCAAAGCTCTGCTCAACAAAGGGCCCCACGGGCGCAGGGGGCTGCGCCGCAGGCAGCGGGTGTCCGGGCATGAAGAGGTTCTCGAACTGCCTGCGCGCCCGCTCGGGCGGGTCAAGCTCCTGCAGCGGGTACAGGTAGCAGACCGCATGCCCCAGCTCAATGATCGGCCTGCCGTTTAAGAGAATTGTGCCATGGGCAAGGGCGCTCTCCGGGCTGAGGCTTTCGATGGAGCCGGTAAGCTCAAGCTGGTCGCCCGGCCGGGGATGGCCCGTGCAGACATAGCTGTCCAGAATGGTGATCACCGGCTTGACGGTAAAGTCTTTGGCCTCGATGATGGCCCATGAAATAAGCTGAGCGGCCGCCTCGGTAAGCAGAACAGGGGAAAAGACCGGCACGCCGGGCACATATTCATCAAGAAACTCATGATCCCAGGAAATGTTCTTGATGCCGCGTGCGCTTGTCCCGCGCGAAAGCTCACATATGCGGTCAACCATGAGAAATCTCATACGCGTGTCCCTTCTTCTTGCATAGACGGTTTCACTGGTCAGTGCGGTATACTGCCGCACTGCGGTACAATCGATGCTCAGCCTTTGAATTTCGCAACTACCAGGCTGGCGTTCTGGCCGCCGAAGGCAAATGAATTTGACAGGGCAGCCCCCAGCTCCTGCCTGCGGGCCATATTGGGCACATAGTCAAGATCGCACAGCGGATCGGGATGCTCCAGGTTGATAGTGGGCGGAAGAATATTTTCTTTAACAGCCATGGCGCTGATGATAAGCTCTACTGCGGATGAAGCGCAGACCAGGTGGCCGATCATCGATTTGCTGGAGCTGACCGGAATTTTGTGCGCCCGATGGCCGAAAACATGCTTGATGGCCAGCGTCTCGCTGCGGTCATTCAGCAGCGTAGCCGTGCCATGGGCATTGATATAGCCGATGCCCGAGGCATCCAAACCAGCATCCTCAAGGGCCCGCTGTATGGCAGTATCGCCGCCCTTGCCGTCCGGGGGCGTATCGGTCAGGCGGTATGAGTTCGATGATGACCCGTACCCCGCAAGCTCAACGTAGATGCGCGCCCCGCGCCTGAGCGCGTGACCAAGCTCTTCGAGCACCAGAACACCCGCACCCTCGCCGATAACAAAACCGTCGCGGTCAAGATCAAAGGGGCGGCTTGCCCGCTGCGGCTCGTCATTGCGCGTAGAAAGCGTGCCCAGCAGATGAAAGCCGGCAGCGGCAAATTCGCTGATCATGGAGCTGTGCCCGCCCGCAAGCACCGCATCGCAGTCGTCGTTTTCGATCATGCGCTTGGCCTTGCCGATGGCATGCCCGCTTGATGAGCAGGCTGTATGGGAGGTGTCTGTCGGGCCCTCTATGCCGCAGATAATGGCAAGAAGCTTGGTGGCAATATCGGCTTTGCGTTTGAATGACCACCGCTGCCCGGACAGGGGAGAATGCTCAAGGCATTCAACAAAAAGCGGGAGGCCCCCGGCAAGAGCGCGCAAAACCCGGGGCGCATCATACAGGCTGCTGATAGCCTGAAAAAGCTGCGTCTCCT
>JAFGCP010000432.1 GCA_016932595.1 Deltaproteobacteria bacterium | reverse complement strand
GTCATGGGGGCCTTAGAAGTATACTTGAGGTTATAGTATAAAAAGAGAGCAATGTGCAAATAAAAAAAGGCTGGAGGTGCGACCGGCGATCAGGTGCGCAGAGCAATACAGGGGGAGGTGGCCTGCTCAGGGGTGCTGCCGTTTTGGCCAGAGCTTAATAGGCAAGGGCTGCTGCCGCATCGACAAGGCCGTAGCCGAAGTGGTCGTCCCGGCCGGGCTCGCCAAGATCCACAGCCGTAGCAATAAGGGCCTGCCTGATGTGATCAGGGGTCCATTCCGGATGCAGGGACTTTATCAGTGCCGTAACTCCCGCAACATGCGGGCTTGCCATGGATGTGCCCATCATTAGATACAACCCCCAGTCGAGGGCGCGGCGGGGGTAGCCGGCATACAGCTTGAATGTCTCCTGCATGACGGCGTCGCTGTAGCCGTCTGCGTTGAAGTCATCCGGGATGCCGCCCGGGGCAACCAGGTCGAGCTCTTCGCCGCCGTTTGAATAGAAGGCCCGGTTTTTCAGTGAGTCGACGGCGCCGACGGCTATAACCTGCTCATAGGCCGCAGGATAGCTCACCGGTGTCAGGGTGTCTGCGCTTGCGTCATTGCCGGTTGCGGCCACAAGAACAACCCCCTGTTCATGGGCATACTCAACAGCCTCCTTCAGCGCAAGTCCGCCCCGTGAGCTGCCGAGGCTCATATTGATAATATCCGCGCCGTTATCCACTGCCCAGCGGATGCCGGCGGCCAGCGTGGCATTTGAACCGTAACCGTAGCGGTTGAGCGCCTTGACCGGCAGCAGCCGGGCGCTGTGGGCAATGCCGGCAACGCCTGTGCCGTTATTATTGGTTTCCTGGCCTATGGTGCCGGCAACATGTGTGCCGTGGGAGTGGAAGTCCTGCCACAGGCCTTCTCTGTTGAGGAAGGCATTGTAGCCCTCAAGCAGACGGTCGCCGAAACCGTCATCACCGTAGGGGCTTATGCCCGAATCGAGCACTGCAACGGTTACTCCGTCGCCGGTGCTGATGTCCCAGGCCGCCTCCATATTGATGAGCTGGAAGTTCCACTGCAGCGGGTAGCTTGCATCATCAGGGATGCTGAAAGCGCGCACCCGGTAATTGGGCTCGGCATACATGATGGCCGGATGCCGGGCAAGCCGCGCCAGAACCGCCTGCATCTTTGCTCCGGCGGGCAGGGTGAGCACCCGGAAGTGGTCCCGGTAGAAGGTGCGCAGCTCGCGGCCGCCGCAGGTTTTTGCAAGGGATGCTTTTGCCGCCTCGGCAATGCCGGGCCTGAATTTTATGATGATTTCCCGCACATCCTCTTCTCCCCGCGCAGGAGCAACGAGTGCGCAGAAAAAAACAAGGGCGCCAGCCAGGAGCAGTGTCGTTCGTAGAAACATGGTATTCATCACTC
Organism: Deltaproteobacteria bacterium; assembly: GCA_016932595.1. Taxonomy (GTDB): domain Bacteria; phylum Desulfobacterota; class WTBG01; order CAIYCZ01; family CAIRTM01; genus CAIWCT01. The sequence goes on along the minus strand of JAFGCP010000432.1, from coordinate 2,783 downwards.
AGTTAAACAGGCGCCGGCTCGAATTGTTTCGCTGCCGGCGCATGAACATCGTGTAGCGTCTGTGAGCTTCAGCTTGCCCCGGTAGGCCTGCGGCCGATGTGAGCGCATGCGCAGTTCTGTTTTATATATAAAAGCATACCTGCAAAATAGCAAGCGCCATGTCAAACATTTCCCCGGTGTACGGCACGGTTTGCCTATGCTGTTCGCGCTTGAAGCGGCAATGGTTTTTTTGGCTCAGCAAGGGCGACCGGGAAACACAGGTTCACCGTACCGTTAGAGCATGTAACTAAGTATTGTAGCCCATATAATCATTTGAAAATTAACACTTTATCCGTTCGCCCTGAGCCTGTCGAAGGGTTGAACGGATACATGCCAACAATACAAGACGTTCATGGTTCGACAAGCTCACCACGAACGTTTTTATTGTCTTTCGAAAACCATCGCCTATGGCGATGGTTCCTCAAGAAGGCAACTTAAACATGCCGTGTTTTTTGCTTCCGCCCTTTCAGGGCGAAATCAAGCCACCCGCTATGCGGGTGGTTGTTGACTTCGTGGTTACAAAAAAATGTTAAATGCTCTAGCTGGCATGGCTGAAACACAAAGGCGGAACCGTGTGCCCGCGGTTCCGCCTTTGTGTTTCTGTGAAAGAGAGGGTGTCAGCTGTTTTGAGCCATAAATTTTTTCATGAAATCAACAAGTTTTTTGATGCCTTCAACCGGCATGGCATTGTAGACCGAAGCACGGCAGCCACCCACGGAGCGGTGGCCCTTGAGGCCGTCGAAACCTTCTTTTTTTGCTTCCTTGATGAATTTTTCTTCAAGCTCTTCGCTGGGAAGCCGCCAGACGATGTTCATGGGCGAGCGGCTTGCCGTGTCAACCGGGTTCTTGTAGTAGCCGCCGCTTTGCTCGATGGTGGTATAGAGCAGGTTCGCCTTCTCTGCGCGCCGCCGCTCGATCTCGGCAAGGCCGCCGATCGACTTGATCCATTTCATGGTAAGTCCCGTCATCCAGACGATAAACGATGGGGGCGTATTATAGAGAGAGTTATTCTCTATGTGCTGGTCATAGCGCAGATAGGCCGGCAGATCCTTGCGCGCCTTTTGCGCAAGGGAGTCTTTTATGATGACCAGAGCCATACCGGAGGGAGCGAGGTTTTTCTGAGCGCCGGCATAGACCATGTCGATTTTGTCCCAGGGAATCGGCCGCGACATTATATCAGATGACATATCACAAATGAGCGGCACATCGCCGGTATCAGGGAATTGCTGCCACTGAATGCCGCCGATGGTCTCGTTGGAGCACAGATGCACATAGGCTGCGCCGGGCGTGAGCTTAAGCTCGCTCTGGGCCGGCATGCGGCTGTATTTCTCGGCCTTGCCGTCCCAGGGCACATTGACTGCGCCGATGAGCTTTGCGTCATCATAAGCTTTTTTGGCCCAGGAGCCGGTCATGATATAGTCGGCGGTCATGCCCTGCTGCAAAAAAGCCATGGGGATCATGCCGAACTGGAGCGTTGCGCCACCCTGCAGGAACAGAATATGATAGTTTTCCGGCACCTGCAGTATTTCCCGGATCAGTGCTATGGTTTCATTGTGGACGCCCTCATACACCTTGCCGCGGTGGCTCATCTCGATGAGCGACATGCCGGTGTTCTCGAAATCAACCATTTTTGCCGCTGCTTCCTGAAGGGTCTCGACAGGCAGCGTGGAGGGCCCTGCTGCGAAGTTGAATATCCTTGCCATGCTTAAATCTCCTTTTTTTGTCAATGTATGCACTGTGCATCGCGCTAAGTTTTTGATAAGGCGGCATTATAGAGGCAGAGGCAGGGTGTGTCAAACGAAAAAAATATGACAATTTGTCATGGTCAAAAAAGTTTTTTCCCCGCTGTCTGTGGCATTTTGTGAGTCCGCGGGGGGGGTGTCAGGGGGTATTGTATATAATATAAAAAAAATAAACCAGCCGGGCTCGAATGTCGTTTGAGGCAAAAAAGGTATTGTGCTGCCTTCTTTACTTATGCTATAGAAAGTTATTGCGCTAAATATTTTTGCCAGTGGTTTATTCCTTATTTTGGACTGAGATATTATCACTTTGAACCCAACGTAGGAGGTCGTTATGATGAAACAGCTACGGGATATCGTGGGCGCGAAAAATGTGCTTGATGACGAGCAGACGCTGGCCCTGTATTCCACGGATCAGACCCTGAATCCCAAGAAGAGGCCTTGTGCCGTGGTAAAGCCCAAGAACACCGCCGAAGTGCAGGAGTTGGTTAAATGGGCAAATACCACGCTGACACCGCTGGTTCCCGCCAGTTCGGGCGTTCATTTTACCGGCGGAACGCTTCCCGCGCAGGGCGGCGTTATCGTGGATATGTCGGGAATGAACAAAATTCTCGAGATTGATTCTTTAAACCGCAAGGCCAAAATCGAGCCGGGCGTGACCTGGCAGCAGCTGAACGAGGCTCTCAAAGAACATGACCAGATGGCTTTGAACCCCCTGTTTCCGCACCCGCAGGCCTCTGCCCTCACGAGCTCTGTTGAGCGGGAGCCCATGCTGATACCCAAATACGAATACGGCGAGCCGGCCCTTACCATGGAAGTGGTGCTTCCGACGGGCGATCTTTTTATCACGGGCTCGGCATCAGACTCCCACTGCGAAGGCGCGTACCCGGAAGGCCCGGGCATCGACTTCTGGCGCCTGTTTCTGGGCGCCCAGGGCACCATGGGCATTATTACCTGGCTGAATGTGAAAACCGAATACCGGCCCAAGCAGCAGAAGGCCTTTTT
>JAFGCP010000431.1 GCA_016932595.1 Deltaproteobacteria bacterium | reverse complement strand
GGCGCATGCTGGGGCGGTTCTGGTTCCAGTGGCTGCAGCCCCAGCACCTGCACTTTTTCAGCATCACCACCATGGAAAAACTGCTGCGGAAATGCGGCTTTACCCCCCTTGCCCGGCATGTCCGCGAGTCGCATATTCCCATTGACTTTGTGATGGCCGCAGTATTTCTGCTGCGCCTCCTTGCCCCGCCGGACCACTACCCCTGGCATCAAAAAAAGGGCCGGAGCTATGCTCTGTGGCGCTGCGCCGTTTTCGCGCTTGGCAGCCCCCTGATTGCAGCGGGCTTTCTGGCGGACATGCTGCTGCTGCCGCTGTTTAAAATGTTCAATATGTCGAATAATTATCTGGTTGTTGCACGGCGTGCCGACATGCCTGAAGCGCCGTTCAATTCTGGAGAGAGGCCCCGATAAAAAAGCCCTGACATTCACGGCAGGCATACGCAGGAAGATTTTACCAGGTGCTGCTCATGCCCCCGCCCGCTGTTGCCGGTCTGCTGAGGTTTGGGATACGTGTTCCCCGCAGGCGCCAAGCTCCTCAATCCTGCGAATAAGGGCGTTCAGGGCCTTCTCTGAATCAATATGTCCTGCAACCTCCCTGCAGTTGGCTGCAATTTCTTTATCATCAAGGATCGCCCCGAGTTTTTGATGCAGCCTGCCTGCTTTATACTGCCGCGCAAGGATATAATCTCCCAGCTTTCGTGTCGTAATCCGGTAGGCATTATCAAACTGATCATATGCCATGGGCCGGATTAACTGGGGAACCCCCGCTTTCAGAGCCTGGCCGAGAGTGCCTATGCCGCCATGGTGCACAATGGCCCTGCAGGAAGGCAGTATCTTGCCAAGGGGAAGAAAAGGAAATGCCCTGATCGTCTCCGGCAATCTATCAGGAATATCTTCCTGTTTGGAGGTCAGGAAAATACCCCGCGCGCCAAGCAGCTCCAGGGCTGTAACCGACTTTTCAAAATCTCTTTTCCCGAAACGAAAAGCTGTGCCGAAGGTAAAAACTATGGGGGGCGCGCCGCGGCTTAAAAAGTCAACGGCTTCAGGCGGAACCTGTTCATCGCCGTCATAAAGAAAAAAATCAAAAACCTCTGACGGCATTGGCCAATCCGGCTGCTGCTGACCGATAGAGCGGGAAAATACCGCCGCATTCAGGCATGAAGAGAACATCCAGGTATGCAGAATCCGGCTGACCGGCTTGAGGCCAAGCTCGCGCCTGAAGCTGTTTAACTCTTTTTTCATGCACGGATCGATAAAAAAAGAATCGGCTATCCACCACACCAGTTTTTTATACCAGGCAGGCCACTGATGGCTCATGGACACGGCGCCGATCTGGGCCGTATCCTGCAGGGATCTAAACATGCTCGGCGCCAGATGCAGCTGCACCAGCTTTATCCCCGAAACCTCCTCTGCCAGCTTCGCCGCAGTAGCAAACAGGGGAGCAACAACCAGAAAATCTTTCGTGCGCTCCTGCACAATCAGGGGGTAGATTCTGCGCACAAGCGGCAGCAAACCTTTTTTTATATAGGTGGGCATAGCCTTCCGGTAATGCCACAGATCCTGATCCTGCGTAACCGCTTCATACTCCTGCCGGGTGGAATGGGGTATAAATCTGAGCCCCAGCCCTTCAATCATCTTTCTGTAATTTTCCGAACCGCAAAAAACCACCTCATGCCCTTTTCTCAGGAGCTTGAGCGCCAGCGCCAAAAAGGGGTTCACATCACCGCGGCTGCCTATGGCAATAACAAGGATTTTCATATGCGTGCGCTTTGTCCCCAAACAGGGTTGCAATAAAACCCGATTGTATACTATAAGATTTGATAAAACAATATTTGTGCATAAAAAAAATGTCTCTTACGCATAATATAAATTCATTCGCTCATGCATGCACGGCTGCGGCCAGGCAAAAACAGACATGATGGCAAAAAATCTTCACCTCCGGACAATTAAAAAAATCAGGCTCAAACCGAAGCCTGATGCCAGCGGGCGCGTCTTGCTCAATGCCCTTGACCATTTTGAATCCTGGTTCCTGCTTGAAGTGGTCTATTTCTATGAGCAGACCCTGTATCCTGCCCGCCTGCAGCAATCACTGCTTCAGGCATTAGCTGCGTTTCCCCTGCTCTGCGGCGGGCTCCGGATGACCTCTGCCGGCTCCCTGGCTGTTGACTATCCACATGCCGGCGCGCTGCTGAGCATCTGCGAAAGCGAAAGGACCCTGCCTGAAGTGCGGGGCGGCCTCCACGAAACCTTCACGGTCTATGATTTTATCGAAAAAATTAATCCGCTCCTGCTGCCTCTTAAAAACAGGCCCCTGGCGACCTTCAAAATTACCCGCTTCAAGGGGGGCGGCAGCGCTCTGGGCATTTCTTTCTCGCATGCGCTGACAGACGGGCTCAGCTTTTATGCTTTTATCAATCACTGGTCCTCCGTTCATGAAGGCCGTCCGGTACAACCGCCCCTCCACGACCGCAGCCTGCTTGTATGCACCGCTGACGGGGCAGACGGCCCGTCTCAGAATCATCGCGAACCTCCTGCAGCCTGCAGGGGGTTTCGCCGCCTGACCGCATCGCAATTGTGCGCCTTATTCAGCCGTTTCCTTCTGGGTCAGGGCTCGGCTGTGTGCTGCGTGCTTCCCTTTACCCGCAGCCAGGTCGCGGCGATAAAAAACGCCGCGCAAAAGTGCGGCCGGGTATCCCTCAACGATGCGCTCTGCGCCCACCTGTGGCAGTTCTGCGCACAGCTCAACCCGCCTGCCGGCAATACTGCCCTGCGCAGGCTTCTGATTCCGGCGAGCATGCGGCCCACAATCGGCCATCCCCGCGCTGAGCAATATTTCGGCAATGCCATTTCCCATGCTGAACTTGCGGCACAGCAGGCAGAGCTGGCAGGCGCGGACATTTCATCGCTTGCCTCTGCATGCAGGCAAACAATTGCAGCCCTGGACAGCCAGCATCTTCGGCAGCAGATGCTCTGGCTGGGGGAGATCGAGAAGCGCAGGCAGCTGTTCAGGGTCTATGCTGATGTTGATCCGTATGCCGGCGACTGCATGATCAGCAACCTGAGCCGTCTGCCGCTCTATGGCGCGCAGTTTGATGGCGCCCGGCCTTTTCGCGCCGAGGTGCCCGTTATACCAATCCCGTGGGTGCTGCAGGTGCTGCCTGCTGCCGATGCGGGCGGCGGGATAGTTGTCAACGCCCATATCCCCCGCTCCGCAGCGGACAAATTAAAACGTGACACGTGGCAGGCCGAGCTCTATAAATATGGCGATGCAGAGCAGTGCAGGTGAAACTTTCCGTCCCTGCTGTTGTTTATTCTACCGATGATCAGGAGAACCGCATGACAATGACAGCACAGGCTTACACCATCATCCGTAAAAAGCGGCGATGGTTTCCTGAAGCACCGGTATCGATCAATGACTTTATACTCAGTACAAGCTCGCCCCTTGATGCGCAGCTCCTGCTGCACAGCCCGCAGATAAGCATGTACTGCGCTGATGTCGAAAACAAAACTATAGTCTTTGTGGAAACCCCGCCGGGTCTGAATGTGCCGGCAGCGCCCTTTTATTACCTTGCCCAGTATGAGCATGCGACAAGAGCACTAACGCTTCCCTTTGACGATTTCATAAGGCTCACGGAGGCTCTGCCCTGTCCTGATAAAAAATTTCTGTTTCTGTACACGGTCGGCCGCGCCGGCTCAACGCTGCTGACAAAAATATTTGCCGGCGATCCGGATACGGTTGCTGTTTCCGAGCCCGATATCCTGTCGGATTTCTCGCTGCTGGCTCAAAAATATCCACTGCAAAAGCCGCATGTTGAAAAACTGCTCCTTTCCTGCTTCAAAATATTTTCCTCAAGCGCGGCAACAGCGGGAAAGCAGCGTATTTTAATAAAGCCGCGGGGCTACTGCATTGAAATGGGCGAGATCATACACACCGTGCTTCCGGATGCCAAAGGAATTTTTTTATACCGCAATGCCCGGCCGGTGATTGAATCTTTCATCAGAGCATTTTCCATTACAGGTGTTTTGAGCCTGCTGCGCGATATTCTGCCCAGCAGGATGCTCCTGGCATATTTGATGAAACACTATAGAACAGCACTGCTGGACTACTTTCCCGCCCTCAGCGAGTATCCCCCCGAAGCAATTTTTAAAACCGGCTGGACCGGCGTGCTCTGCATTACCTGGCTTTCCATTATGAAGGCCTATGTCAGGCTGTACCGCAAGGGCATCGATGTGCGGGCAGTGCTCTACGAAGATATCATCAAAGCCCCGCAGGAGCTGGTAGCTCGGCTGTTCGGCTACTGCGATATCCCGGATACCTGTCTTGCAGCGGGGCTAAAAGCGCTGGAGCGGGATTCGCAGGAGGGAACCCGCCTGGCACGGTCTGTTGCTCATAAAAAAAAGTGGCAGATGAAAGAGATCAACATGGAGCATGTGCGGATTATCCTGCAATCACAGCCTGAAATCAGCTCGCCCGATTATATTGTGCCCGGCACTATCATGCACGATAGCGCTCAGCAATAATGCATCCAGCCTGCACGGCGAGGGGGTTCAAGGCAGACCGCCGATAAAAAAAAGCCCCCTGAAGACCGGCTTCAGAGGGACCTTGATCATATACTTTGTATGCTTACCGGCCGGCACTACCTCTTTTTCGTCATGCAGTGCGAGGAGCCGGCATCCGGGGTGATAATTTCTTGCAACCGTATCACTTCTTCGGCTTAACGCCTGCTACTTCGACACCTTTAATCCACTCTATCTCAAGGGCAAAAGGGCCTTCCTGCTTGTCGGCAATGAGAAAGCCGAAGGAGGTAATTTCAGAGCTTTTCACCGGTGGCGCATTCGGCACTGGCTCGCCGCGGAATCGGGCGACAAAATCCTTGAACGGAGCCGTAAGCGTAATCCACTGATCTTTTTGGGTTACGCAGGGAAACTGATAGGCATACCCGACGAAGCTGTCACCTGTTTTTAAGGTGAGCATATATTTTTTGCCGTCTCCCTTGATGCGCACGCCAATGCCCTGAAAACTGCTGAGATCATATTTTTTATTATCACGGGAGCTGGCGGTGCAGAAGCCTCCATTATTCTTGAGCGACACCGTGCCTTTAAAAATGGCCGTGCCCTTGCCGCTCTGCTGCAGGCTGCTTTCAGAAACACCGCCCATGACCGTATCGTTTACTGTCTGCCATGGCTTGAAGCTCTCGGGGTTTTTAAAATCAAAAACCATTATCTCCTTCAGTGGCATGCCCATTATAATTCCTCCAAGAAGCATATACGCAAGAATACATGATTTCATCAAACCCTCCTTATTGGCTTAAATTTTAAACATGCGAGAAGCAGTTTCCTGCTTCATCTTCGTTATGTAAATCCCGCAAAGAATACATTGTATCGTTTTCTTCACCAAACGGCACTCAATGCACCGGAAAGGCATATACATAATCACAACCCCTTCACAAAAATTTTCCCTACATTCATATCATGTTATCCCACATACAAGCAAGAGCAGTTCAAGTCAATAAGAATCATGTTCCGAAAAAAAACATTCATGACGCTGAAGGCGGCCAAAAAAAACGGTCACGGGATGCGGAGCTAAGATGACTCATGCCTCCTTGGACTGAATGCTTCAATATCTTATGACATTGTTTGCGCGCCAACATTCCACAGTTCGGTTCTCGCAGCAACGCTGTTTTAAAAAGCCTGTAACAGTATAAAATTTGTTAGAATGGAAAAGCATCTCAAAGGAGGGAGCGTGCAGGGAGAGTGGGGGGGAAGAGCACCCTCCCTGCACGTTTATGAGGAGATTTTGTAGTGCATACAACTCTGCAGCAATGCTTTTGCTGTACGTTCCTGATGAGGGCATGGGGTATGCGAAGGGGGGGGAACACACCCCCTGCACTATCAGGATAAAGAACAAATGTCTTGCTGCTTCATATCTTTTTTCATTCTGATACAATTAATTGCGAAAACAAACTGCCCACCGTTGATACATAGAATATGCAATAGCAATGCCAAAAGGCTGACTTTGCTAACTGTTTGAATTATCTATTAATTGCCGGGAAGAACGCAGCAGACAGTCCTTTATTGTGCCAAATAGCCAATACATTGAGCACTTAAATTGGCCATGCTGCAGCGTGTCATGAGGAACCAAACTTTTTATCGGGGTGCTGTGGTTGAAACAGTGAGAAAAACCGCTGCTTGTGGGGAATAGTGTGGGGAATGAAAAAAGATGACAATAAAAAAGCACTTAGATTTGACATCTAAGTGCTTGATTTTACTTGGCGGGCGATATGCGACTCGAACGCACGACCTTTGGCTTCGGAGGCCAACACTCTATCCAGCTGAGCTAATCGCCCGTGTTATGTGATACAACCGGCTGAAGTTATACTGTGTTAAGGACCGGATGTCAACCCGTGTTGTGGAAGCGGACTGCGCCGGCGCGCTAACCATAAAGAGAAAAGGGGGCTGCAGCGCGCAACCCCCTTTTCAAAAAGTCGGGAAAAGCTTACTTCTTCATGCTGACAATGATCTCGGTCGTCTTGGCGCCTTTGGCGATATGCGACTTGATTTTGAAGGATGCCTTCTTGTCTGTTCTGGTTGCCTTCAGAACATTAGCGATAAAATCTTCATCCATGGCTGCAAGGTCCGCCTTGTAGGCGGGAGGCGCCTGCAGCATGTCGCCGACCTGCACGAATGGGTCAGCCTCGGCGGTCAGGGTCACGGTGCCGTCGGCATTCCTGGTCTGCTTGAAGGCAATGTACTTCTTCTTTTCGCAGTACGCGATGATGGAGGCGATCTCCTCGGCGGTTTTGATTTTGCCGATTTCCAGATCGAGCTTGGCGTCTTTTACCCACATCTTGGGGAAAGTCTGCCACAGCTTCAAATAAATCTCCTTTGCCTTGGGCTTTACGTTCAGGAACAGCTGCAGCCAGGCAAGAAAATCAACGGCAAAGAAGCCGAGGAAGGACCCCGGGCCCTGCTCTTCCAGCGTGCGCTTCTGCTTTTTGAGCACATAGAGTACCGGCTCCTGATTGCCCATTTCAAGATCGATGAACCTGCTTTCGACTTCGGGCAGGGGCAGATCGGGGTTGGCCGCGCGGGTGCGCAAAATGATCTGGCAGGCGCAGGCTGCGCCGTCGCGGCAGCGGCCGGAGGGCAGATCAACAAGGATGTCTTCCTTGAGGCCGGCCTTCTTTGCCTTTTCGATCAGCTCCCAGATATAGACATAGGTCAGATACACTTCCTGCCGGTAATAATCATGGCGGCAATAGGTGCAGTCAGCCGGGCCATAGGCGGGGTTTGCGCACCACTGCACATGACCTACATGCTCGGTTGCCGTATTGCGGCGGGTAATGTAGAGCGCGGGAACGCCGGTGAAGCAGTCTTCGACAATGCGGCCCAGGGTGGGCAGGTCTTTTACTTCCTTGAGGCCGAACTTCTGCATGGCGCCGTCAAAGGACATATCCGCCAGGGCTCCCCAGACATTGCCGTAATATTTCAGGCCGTCTTTTTCGCCAAGGGCAGGCTTGAAGGTGTTCCAGATATAGTAAACATGTCCGAACAGGGACTTGAGGGCCTCTACCGTCAGGTCCTTCAGGCTCATTTTCAGGGCCTTGGCATGGGCATCCATGAACGGAAGAAACGGGGATGGTGCTGATTTTGCTGCTTTGGTTGCCATGAAACTCTCCTTCAGTAAATAAGGTTTATAGGGTTATATGCTGTAGTACGCATCCAGATAAAAAGCCGGTGCGGCACAGGCTATTATATAAATCTCGGCTTGCCATTGTCAAACAAAAACGAGTTTTCATAGGCGTCCGAACCATTATCCTGAAGGGTGGAGCCGCATGCTGCTGTGCTGCCGCCGGCATCAGCCCTGCCCGGCAATCACGATACCCTTTTCCCTGACGAAAGCGCCGAATTTCTGGTCCACCTGCTGAATGTGCTTGATCAACCAGTTGCCGAGAAACGTATTGACTGCATTGGCAAGGGATTGTGTTGCGCCCTCTTCTTCAAAATCCTTCACCAGCTCGGCAAGGGTTGCCTTCAATGCCTCATGCTTCTGCAGATGCTCGGCATAACCCGGGTAGTTATGCGCCTGCATGGCTTTCTGTTCCGAGGAAAAGTGGAAACCGGTGTACTCAACCAGAAAACCCAGGGTTTCGGCAACCTGGGCCTGGGCAGCATTCGTATTAATGGCTGCAGCCAAAGCGTTGAGCCGCTCGATCCATGTTTTATGCTGCTCATCGATCAAGGCTATGCCGACAGACAAAGTTTCATTCCACACTATTTTTCCCATGTCGTTTTCCTCCCTGCTGCACAGGCGCCGCAAAAGTTACGTTTCATTTTTATCAATCTATCCTCACCTGCTCATTGAAACAAAGAAATCACAAAACAAAAAAAAAGAAAAGCATGAATTTTTACTCAGAGGCGCAAAGAGGCCATGCCTCTGGATGCAACAGGAACACCCGCGGCAGCAACCATCGCAAGGGTCATCCCTGCACGCTGTAATCGGTCTTCAAGAGATGTTGAGGCAGCCCACCCCGGTAATAGGCCTGCCAGCCTTAAAATCGTACCGATACACGACGAGCAGAAAAGCCTGAACACCAGCCTAAGCGTCTTCCCGCCCATGGCTGAAGGATAATCGCTTCAGCCCGAGCAAAAATCCCGAAACAAAAATAATCTCGCCCGCATTGCCGGGTATGAGGCCGAAATATCTGTGGGGAATACCGGCAATGATCAGCATAAGCATGCTGGTTATAAACAGGCCGGGCCAGCCTGTTTTTCGCCAGATAAGAATTGCGGCGGCAATCGAAAGAAAATTAGCGGCAATGGCCCCGATTGGC
>JAFGCP010000430.1 GCA_016932595.1 Deltaproteobacteria bacterium | reverse complement strand
GAGATACTGTATGCGCTGCAGCTCATCGGCCGGCCCCAGGGCTATTTCCCGTGACTGACAAACATCGCCGTTTTCAATATCGATCAGCAGCGCCATGTCAGCATAGGTAAAATGCGGAGATATGCGCGTGCCGAACAGTGGAATGGCAACTTTTCTTTTCATGCTCAATACATGTTGCAATTGACATGCCAATAGAGCATCAAAAAAAAGATGCGCATTTGCAGGGGGTTGAAAAAACATTGCGGAAAAGGTCGACTTGACTATGTTGCATATTTGCATTACCCTACCACAATATATTGCAAAAATGCAATTTATAGGGACTATAGCCAGCGGCCTCCCTTTTCACCACAAAATGCTCGTGTTGAGGCATGGTTCCCTGACAATTAATTCCGGGAGTCGTCACTATCCTGCAATAAACATAGTGGCGATGCCGAAGGCGGGAGCGGGAAGAAAATTAAGATCATTAATCGCCGGCGCCTTACAATATCTCCGTTATGATGCACCGTATGTGGTAGAACATTCTTTATTGTGCAGACGAATTTTCCATACGTTATTCCCGTTCGTGGTGAGTCCTGAGCTTGACGAAGGGTCGAACCAGGAACGGGAAGGCGGCCCTTCGACAGGCTCAGGGCGAACGGAGAGGAGTTTCGTTTTTGGAAAATATTTTTATGCAGGCTACAGTATTTAGAAAAATGCTTTAAAAAACAAACTCCGCGCGGCAGCCCAGCACGAGGGCGTTTTTATCGATATCGCCGCCGGGATTGGTGATGTACTGCAGATCTGGCTGAACAGCCAGCCATCCCGTAAGCTGCCCTTTATAAAAAAGCTCCACTGCCGTTTCTGAATGATTTTTCAGTTCAGCACGATCGCTGAAATATACATTAAAAGCGCCAAGGCCCAGCACATCATCATCCCGCCCGGGGATAGCGCCCTGCCAGCGCAGGCCGCCGCCCGCATAATCCTCCACTTCAAACCGGTCTTTGGGAGCCCAGCCGTACTGGGCAAACAGGCCGATGCCCTGCTTGCAATCCTGCGCGCCAGGATTTTCTTTCCAAAGCTGCTGCTCCCAGAAGCCATAGAAGCCCCAGGCCTTGCCATGGGTTTCATGGCGAGTTTTGTACCGGTGATAGGCTTCAAAATCACGACCGTTCCACCATGAGCCGATAGAGAGCATGCCGGGCAATTCACCAAGCTTGTATTTAAACGATGGTTCGACGATGAGCATGGGGCCGCGAAGCTGGTCAATCGTATGGCCCACAGAGCGGCTGCCGTCGATCTCAGCCTGATAGATGCCGGCTTTCCAGCCAAACCAGTCGGCCGGGTCAACACCTAGCACAGCGCCCCAGTCCTGATCAGGATAGCTCGGTATGGGCACGGTCGGGATAAGGCCCGCCGAGGAGTTGATGAATTCAATACCTGTTTCGATATAGGAAAAGTCGGCATTTGCCTCCATCTTACCCAGCTTGAGCCACAGCTTATTGTCAAGAAAAGCATGCCGATACCAGAATTCGGACACCTGATTCATCCGGTCAGAATCAATATTATCAAGCATCTGCCAGTCGCCGGCATGGTTTGACGGGCTTTTACCGGAATAGTGTTCTAAACTAAGAAAGAAGGCGCCGTTTTCCCACAGCCCGGCCTTGGCCGTATCCAGTTCCAGATGCAAACCCAGCAGGCGCGGATATTCGCCCGAGTCTTTTGTATTGATGCCGCCGCGGGTATTCCAGAACATGTCCTGCAGATAAACGATTTCAAAAGACAGCCCCAGCTTTTCCTGAAGCCTGTCATGCAGGCTCCAGAGATTGTTTGAAAAATGGTCTGCCTCCGTCACATCCTTGATGGTGAGCTCAGGAAGAAACGCACCCTGCACGGCAGAAGCGGAAACGTACAGGCTCATAACTGCAAACAGCACGACTATCATTCTTTTCGCCAACATTTTACGTGTCCTTTCTCTCTACGGCATTACCTGACGTTATGATGTACAGACTGCTATATTCGTACAAGCAGGGGCACGTGGCGCGCTGCTCCTGAAGCCATCATTTCAGGTGTTTTCTCATCGCTTTGGCGGCACATCCTATGAGCAGCACCGCTCCCAGTACGATACCTGAGCCGAGAAGGCCGGATACGGTCGTGCCCGGCTCAACCGCGGGCCACTGTTCACCGGCATCTTCGTTTTCCGCCGGGGCTGCCGGCTTTTTAAAACCGTAATCCGGCAGAAAAGCAGTATGCTCCTGCAGCAGTTTAAGGGCTGCTGTCAGGCCGGTTTCCTGTTCCGGGAGTTCCGGCTTGCCGAAAACTTTTTCTATAGACCATTCAAGCCCATCGGGGTTGGCCGAGGCAAACCATGACAGCATGCCGCCAGTAAGCGCGGCAAAAACCGCCATCGTTATTACTACCCGTCTGAGGGAAACCCCGGAAGACAGGGGCCGCGCTGCAACTGCGCTTTCCAGTATTTCGGGCCGGGCGTTTTTCACGAACAGCAGCAGCCCGGCGGTTGCCATCCCTTCAACCAAACCGATGACCAGATGTATGGGCTGCATCAAGTACAAAAATGTGCTGAAGGGCAGCTCTGAACGGCCGGACAGTACGGTTTCTATGACCACGGAAAAAGCCCCGAGTTGCAGGCTGACCACCGAGCTGAGCAGTGAAGCTGCAATGATTTTTTGAGGGCTGCTGTTTTTCCTGACCAAGGGTTTAAATATAAGAGGATAGGCGATAAAGCAGGGATATATCCCAAGATTCCAGATATTGCAGCCGAGGGCCAGAAGCCCGCCATCAGCAAAAAAGAGCGCCTGAACGGTCAAAACCGACGCCATAACCAGCAAGGCGGCATAGGGGCCGACCAGGGCGGCAAGAATCATTCCCCCGCCAAGGTGGCCGCTTGACCCTGTGCCGGGAATAGTAAAATTGATCATCTGCGCGGCAAAGATGAAGGCACCGAGAACCCCCATAAGCGGGATGACTTTTTCATCCGCCGTCTCTCGAATTTTTTTACTGCTATACGCTATAGCAGCCGCAGTTCCGGCCCAGAAGGTAGCGCCGACCGCGGGTGATAATAAGGCGTCTGCCATGTGCATGCTTGTTCCTCCCGTGCTTTGCATTCATGTAGATAGTAACGCAATTTTAGAGCCTATCCTGATATTAAACATAAATGTTTAAACTTCTAAAAGCGATAAGGCCAAAGACAAAATGAAGCAGCCCAATATAGTT
>JAFGCP010000429.1 GCA_016932595.1 Deltaproteobacteria bacterium | reverse complement strand
GATTCGAAGAGCTGTTTTACCGGCCGGCAGGCATCCACAAAATTGTGCAGAGAAACAAAAGATCCAGATTTCACCGGTTCCTGGGCAGAGTCATCGAAGGCGCAAAAAGTAAAAAGGATTTGTGCCTGGGGCAGGCGGAGGTGGAAAACCATATGCGGCAGCATTTTGATTTTAAGCATCTCTGCCGATACCGCACAGTGCATATTGCCACATGCTCGTCTTTTTATCAGTCAGAAGATTCCTTCAGGGATTTTCAGCCCGTGCAGGCGCTTCAAACTCAAATTGACACATATGCGAATCTTTTTAACAATACGATCGGGGTTCATATCCGCAGAACGGATAATCGCAAGGCTGTTGAATACAGCCCCACCGAATTTTTTCTTTCCATCATGGAGCGCTTGACCCATGATGATACCCGGGCCGGGTTCTTTCTTGCCACCGATGACCCGCAGGAGGAAAAAAGGTTTCTTGATGCATTTCCCGGGCGAGTTATTATCCATAAAAAAAGAAGTTTCCTGCGGAATGAGCCTGCAGCAATACAGGACGCGCTTATTGATCTTTATACGCTTTCGAAATGCAAAAAAATAATCGGCAGCTACTGGAGCTCTTTTACGGATGTCGCTCGCGCTCTTGGCGGTGCGGAATTGATTCTTCCAAAATGATACACATGCGCAAAGTACATTCGCAATCTGCTGGAGCGGATACTCCATGAATCTGTTATTATCAGTCATTGTCTGCACCTATAACCGGTCGGACCTGCTCATGGAGGCGCTGCAGTCGCTGACCTGCCAAACGGCGCCATTAACCGCCTTCGAGGTTCTCGTTGTAAACAACGGGTCGACGGATGCAACTCAACAAATTGCCGAGGACTTTTGCGAGCGCTTTGAGAATTTTCATGTTGTTATCGAGCCGCAACAGGGATTAAGCTATGCGCGGAACCGCGGCTTCAAGGAGGCAAAAACTCCTTGGGTTTCTTATCTTGATGATGATGCCCGTGCCCGCCCCGACTTTGCGGAGCGCATTATACATACCGTAGAAAATTTTTCATTTGACTGTGTCGGGGGTGTCTATCTGCCCTGGTACAAGTACGGAAAGCCGCTATGGTTTCGCGATGAATACGGAACAAACGGCAGGCTGCTCGATGAGACCGGCGTACTGCATAAGGGAGAAATAAGCGGCGGGGTAAGCGCATTTAAAAAATCCGTGCTGGAACAGCTCGGGGGATTCCCCACATCTTTGGGTATGACCGGTAATAAAATCGCCTATGGAGAGGAGACCCTCCTTCAGGTGCGGATGCGCAAAAAAGGCTTTGTTATCGGGTTTGACCCAGGGTTGCTGGTCGACCATATTATGCCGCTGCAGAAAATGACGGTACGGTGGCTGCTTAAATCCGCCTACCGCCATGGCCTGGCCTGCTGGGATGCCTATGAGCAGCGGCCTCTGTGGCGCCGGGTATTCAAGCGCTTCCTTGAGCTGGGCTCTTTTACTTTCAAAAATATTTTTATATATACGCCCAGGTTGGCCAGGCATGATTATTATTTTCAAAACTGGATTATAGATATGCTCAAGCCTTTGTCGCTCAACTGGGGAATGATCGTCAGCGGCATAAAAAAGCTCAGCGGTAAAAATGTTCAGCATACTCCAGGGCCAGAATGCAGGTAGAAAAAAAAGATCATGATCAGCCGCCGCTTGTCAGCGTTGTTATCCCGACGCATAACCGGGCGGGGCTGGTGACCCGCGCTATTGCCAGCGTTCTCGAGCAGACATTCGCCGATCTGGAATGCATCGTGGTTGATGATGCTTCTGCCGACGGAACTGAGGCTGCGGTGAGCGGTATCGGCGACACGCGGCTGCGCTATGTAAAAAACGCAGTAAATGCCGGTGCGCCCGCCAGCCGCAACCGGGGCATCCGGGAGGCGCGGGGCCGGTATGTCGCACTGCTTGATGATGATGATGCATGGCTGCCGAAAAAGCTGGAAAAGCAGCTCCGTTTTTTTGACAGCGCGCCGGAGCGGGTGGGCCTGATATATAGCGGCTTTCATTATGCGTCCGGTGAAAGCGGCGAAATCATTTCTACGTTTCAGCCTGCCTACAGAGGCGCTGTCTATCCTGACCTGCTGAAAGGCTGCATACTGGGCAGTCCCACGCCGCTTATAAAAAAGACCTGCTTTGAGCTGGCAGGCGGCTTTGATGAATCCCTGCCGGGCTGTCAGGACTGGGACATGTGGCTGCGCATTGCAAAAGTCTGCGACTTTGATTTTATCAGTGAGCCGCTGGCCAAACATTATGTTCACGGCCGTCAGATTTCTGCTGACCTGGACGCCAAAATAGCAGCTCGCTCGCAGCTGTTTGAAAAACACTATGAGGATATCCGCAAACAGCCCCGCCTTATGTATGCTCATTTGAAAAGCCTGGCCATCTTGTATTTTTTAAAAGGCGAAAGCTCCCATGGCAGGCTGCTTCTGCTGCAGGGTATCCGGACATATCCGCCGCAGATTACCGGCTACATACATCTGCTGCTTTCCCTGCTGCCGCCGCTGCACCGGAGGGTTCTTTTGAAAACAAATGTCGTCAGGGTCGACGATATAACCTTTTACTATTAACCCGGCTTACCCCATGACGACAAGCCCAACAGTATCCGTCATAATCCCCCTGTACAACCAGCAGCGCTATATTGGCGATGCCCTGCAAAGCGTTGTGCAGCAAACCTTCCCCGATTGGGAATGCATTATTATTAACGACGGGTCAACCGACGGCAGCAGGGATGCGGCGCTTGCCTGCATGCAGCGTGACAGCCGGATCCGACTGATCGACCAGCCCAACAGGGGCCTTTCGGCTGCACGCAACCGCGGGCTTGCCGAAGCGCGCGGCAGGTATATTCAGTTTCTTGACGCTGATGATTGTATCGACAAGGAAAAGCTGCGGCTTCAAATCCAGGCGCTTGCTCCCGCGGCCATGCCTGCTTTGTCCTATACCGATTATTATTCAACAACAGATGATTTGCACAGCCCCCATTCTTTTTATCTGTCCCCCAGGTTTTTGACCGGCAGTCCCCTGAGCGAGCTTATTGTCCGCTGGGAAACGCAGCTCAGTATCCCCATCCACTGCTTTTTATTTGACTCGGTATTTTTCACCGGCCACCGGATCCGCTTTGACGAGCACCTGCCCAATCATGAGGACTGGGACTGCTGGATGAATATTTTCAGCCTGAAACCCGCAATCTGCTATATTGATCAAAAGCTTGCCGTGTATAGAATTCACAGCTCATCCATGGCGCGCAACAGGCGGCAGATGGCAGACGGCTTCCGCATGGTTCTCATCCGCCAGCGCCGGAAACACATGCCTTCCGGCGCTGCATGGTGGCTCATAACCCTGAAAATGGTCATGGTGAAATACGGCTATCATCTGCACATGGCAAAAAATGCGCTGTTAAAAAAATTTGGAGCATCATGAACGACCGCACGGCAGTTATCATACTCAACTATTTCGGCCATGAGGATACGGCTGCCTGTGCTGAATCAGTCAGACGGCATATTGAAAACGCTGCTGTTTTTATTATCGATAATTCGGCAAGCGCCGCTGAAAGAAGCTGCCTTGAAAAGCTGTTTTCATCCCGCAGCGACGTAGCCCTGATTTTTTCTGAAAAAAATCTTGGTTTTGCCGCCGGCGTGAACAGGGGGCTGCGGGCTGCGCTTGAACAGGGCTTTTGCCGCTTTTTCCTGCTGAATAATGATGCGCTCCTGCGGGAAGGCGCAGGAGGATTTTTGCAGCAGGCTTTTTCGCAGCATCCCGGCTGCTTGATTGCCCCTGCCATCAATCATGGCGGGCTGTTCTGCACGGGCAATTATTACCACCGGTATTTCAGCCTGGTACGAATGGAAAAGCCGCGCAGGTCTGCCGGCTGGCTGTTGTATTTGAGCGGATGCGCGCTTGCTTTTGACGGGGATTTTCTTGCTAAAAACGGTTTTTTCCAGGAAGCGTTTTTTATGTATGGCGAGGATGTTGAATTCAGCGCCCGCGCCCGAGAAAACAATAAAGAGATTCTATGCCTGCAGGAATTTATTATTGATCATGCCGGGAGCAGTTCATCAGGCATGGCATCGTTTTTCTATGAATATCATGTCACCCGGTCACATTATTTGCTGACATTTTACCTGTGTCATAACCCGCTGCAGCGGCTGCTGGCCCTGCCGGCAAAAACGCTCTCTCTGCTGCTGCGGGCGCTGCTGCGCTGCATACGGTTCAAAACCGCGGCGCCGCTTAAAGCATTTTGCTGCGCGCCCTTCAGCCTGCCCGTCAGACCTTCATAAGCTCCTGTCAAGCACCTCGGTAAAAAGATTTTTATAATTTTGCACCATGGTTTCAATGGTAAAGCTCTTTTCTATGCGCTGCCGGTTGAAGTCGCCCATCTGCTTGCGCAGGGAAGGGGAATCTGCGAGCAGATTGATTTTTTCCGCAAACTCATCCACCTGCTCCAGCCCGCAGAGAAAGCCGCCCCGGCCGTCTTCAATGAGTTCGGGCATCGAGGCGCTTCTTGTTGTCACGACTGGCAAGCCCGATGACATTGCCTCAAGGGCTGACAGGCTTAGGCCCTCGCGGGCCGTAGGAAAAAGCAGTATATCGGCCTGCCGGTACAGCTCCGGCATTCCGCGATAAGCCACAGCCCCGATTGGCTGCAGGTGCGGTATATCCGCAAGTTTTGTTTTTGTCCGCAACCCCTGGGTGTATTTTATGACAATGCCGGGCTTCAGTTTTTCGGCAATTCGGGGCAGCAGGTGCGCGCCTTTATTGCGGGTTAGGTTGCCGCTAAACAGCACGGTAACCGGACCCTTTGCCCGCTGCTGCGCCGGGGGCGTAAAAAGACGGCTGTTAATGCCATTGTATATGACCCGGATATCCCCGCTCAGGTTCAGCTCTTTTCGGGCAAGATCAGCGGTAAAGTGGCTTACGCTGGTTATCACCGCTGCCAGCTTGAGGGAGCAGCACGTAAAAAAACGCAGGTCGGTCGCATAATGAATTTTCTGCGCCAGCGAGAAATACCGCCGCATAAACGGGTCCAGCATGAAACTGTGCAGGGTAAGCACAAGGGGTACCTGTTTTCTATGAAAAAAGACGCCGTAATCAGGGGAGGTATGAACTATGTCCGGATGGCCTCCACGGGCTTTGGCAAATAGCGCCGGGGGAAAAAAGCTCAAATTGGGATTGTAGCTGGCAACCTCATACCCGGCGATACCGGACTCAAGCATTTTATGCACGACATAGGCGCCACTGCCATAGGGTATGGGACTCAGAACTTTCATACAGAAAGATTTCGCTCCGGTTGATCTTCTCAGGAAAGGATAATTATAAAAAAGCTCCACAATGTCAAGAAGAAGCAGTTTACAAAAATATATGGGGATTGTACAAAAAATATTATTTTGATAAACTAAAAAACAAAACGGACTCTGTTGGATAAACATAGAATGCAAATAGCGTATCTGATCCTTGCACACAATAATCCAGAACATTTGCTCAGGCTTATACATTCTTTATCCACCACCAACAGCTCCTTTTTTATTCATATAGATAAAAAAACCCCTTTTTATTTGTTTGAGCGCGCTCAAGCCCCCAATGTTTTTTTTTCCAAGCGTCGCATTACAGTCCACTGGGGTGAGTTTTCACTGGTTGAAGCTACACTCCATCTTATACAGCAGGCCTTAAACAACCCTTGCGGCTGTGACTATCTGGTGCTCTTAAGCGGCGTTGACTATCCGCTCCAGAGCCCTCGGTATATAGAAAACTTTTTCCAAAAAAACCGTGGCGGAGAGTTTATAAATCTGGTTACAATGCCCTGCGAGGCTGCTGGCAAGCATTTATCACGGCTGACAGAATATCACCTGCAGTCAACCAGTGCGCTCAATCGGCTTCTGAAAAAAACGGCTTGCAACACAAGGCTCTTGCGCCGCAGGCGTGATTACCGAAAAATACTTAAAGACTTTACCCCCTGCGCCGGAAGCCAGTGGTGGGCTCTGTCGCGGGAGGCCTGCCACTATATTCTTCGTTTCACCGAAACAGAGCCGGACATCTGCGATTTTTATCGGAACACGCTTATTCCCGATGAAATGTTTTTTCAAACGATTCTGGGAAATTCCGTCTTTAAACAGTCCATTGCCGGCAATAGTACTTTTTCCCGGTGGTCGGGAGGCCGAAACCCGGCTATACTGCATCTCGGACAGCTTGAGAGCCTGCAGCCTGGTTTGCCGTTCATGCAGGAAGATGTATATGGAAAAAGAGAGGTTTTGTTTGCCCGGAAATTTACAGATAGTTCGGCACCGCTTATAGCAGAGCTTGACACGGCACTCAGGCAGAAAGAAACGAGCTGGTTAGCTGAGGAAGCAGCAGGCTAGAGCATTTTCCTTTATGCATGAATCGAAAAATTTTCAGGCATTGCACCCATCGCACTTAAAAGGCTCATCAACCGCCAATGCCTGGAGAAGGTGTTTTGAGCCTCGCAGAACAAAAATGTGGCGTGTATGTTTTTCCGGTAAAGCATTCAGGATACTACAGCGATGATAGCGGTTGTCTGCGTCTATAATAATAAAGATGTTTTTGAAAAATATCTTCTTAAAAGCCTTCGGATTCAATCCGTGCGGTTTGAACTCATCGCACTGGATAACAGCACAGGAACTTTCAGCTCCGCCGCGCAGGCATTAAATCATGGCGCCCGGAACGTACAAACCGACAGCGCCTATATTATGTTTGCCCATCAGGATATCAGCTTCCGCTCAACACGCTGGCTGGAAGATGTGGAATCGCAGCTTAACGCATTGCCGAACCTTGGCCTTGCGGGGGTGGCAGGTAACAATGAGAAAGAAAAGAGGCTTATTTCGAACATCACCTACGGCATGCCGCCACGCTCAGATGGAAAGAGGATAGATGCGCCACTGAGTGTTATGACCGTAGATGAATGCTGCGCAATAATTCCACGGGAAGTCTTTAAAAAAAGACCGTTTGATGAAGAAGCATGCAACAATTGGCATCTGTATGTCGTTGAATATTGTTTGCATATAAAAACTCTTGGGCTTGAGGCATATGTTCTGCCGTTGGATTTGTACCATGTTTCAACAACGGGCAGCTTGAACAGTGCATATTTTTCAACCTTACAAAAAGTCCTCATGCGGTATAAAAGCGCCTATAAAAAAATATATACATCATCCGGCTGCTGGGATACCGCAACTCCGGTCATGGGCCAGCGGCTGGCATATTATACAAAAAAATATTTTTACGGCTTTTCCCGCTGGCTTATAGCCACGGGCCTTGTACCGGCGTGGATGCAGCGAAAGAAAAGGAAAAGGCTGCATCAGCTCCATCAGGATCGTTAACCTTTATTTCATCCGCCCCACATGACTCAAAAGCCTTTGGCCGCCATCATTATACTTAACTGGAATGGGTTTGATGATACCATAGAGTGTCTTCAATCGCTCCGGCAGTTAACATACCCGCAGTATAAGATAGTTCTTGTTGATAATGGTTCCGCACATAATGAGGGAAGGCGGATTAAGGAAGCGTTTTCTGAAATACACCTGATCGGAAATACAACGAACCGGGGTTTTGCAGGGGGCTGTAACGACGGCATTAACTGGGCCATGGACAGAGGTTTTGATTATATAATAACCCTCAACAATGACTGCCTTGTAGAGCCCGACTGGCTGACAAACCTAATCGCTGGGCTTATGGCTGCGGGCGCGGATTTCGGCTCATCGCGCATTATGTACTATCCGGAAACTGACTTGATCTGCTCGGACGGTGACGGGCTCCTGCCTGACGGCACCGGTTATGTCGTAAACCCCCTGCAGCGATTTGAGGGGCCGGGGGAAATAAAGCCTATTTTCAGTGCCTGCGGGGCAGGGGCGATCTTTTCCAGAAAATCTCTTGAGGCTGTCAAGATAAAGGGCGATCAGTTTTTTGATGAACTCTTTTTTGCGTATTTTGAAGATATTGATTTAGGGGCCAGGCTGCACGCGCGTGGGTGTATGGGGGTCTGCATACCCGATGCTGTTGTATATCATAAAGAATCCAAAACAGCCGGGCCACGCTCCTTTTTTAAAATTTATCAGTCTGAAAAAAACAGAATTCTAGTTGAACTGTTAAATTTTCCCTTATGGCTGATAGCGCTCGGTGAGCTATACTATGCCGTGAGAACGCTGACCAGAAATTTTCACAAAATTTCCCCCAATAAGCAGAAACCAGCAGCACGGCTCCAGCCGGCAAAGAATTTTGGCCCGTGGGGGGTGCTGCTTAAATCAAGATGGTGGATAATTCAAAATTTTTCACTGATCTGGAGAAGCCGGCAGGAAAGAAAATCAAAGGGAATGGTCAGCA
This sequence comes from Deltaproteobacteria bacterium, assembly GCA_016932595.1. Classification (GTDB taxonomy): domain Bacteria; phylum Desulfobacterota; class WTBG01; order CAIYCZ01; family CAIRTM01; genus CAIWCT01. The sequence continues at coordinate 3,420 of JAFGCP010000429.1, read as the reverse complement.
GCAGGATCCGGCGGTGTTTCTGCTGGGACGTAGAAAGATTATTAAGTACAAAACTGGTCTAGCAGGCCTTCCTGTTGGATTTTGCAGGATAAGGCGAAGACCTGCGGGTAGCGTCAAAAAACGGCTATGTCCTACCCCTATGGGGCTTGCCCATCTGTTTCCCTTGTCGAAAAAGCACTCGAGGATGTCGCTTAATCCCGGTGCTGCGAGTAAAGATCAACAAAGTCTGGCAATCCCGATTTTGCGTATTTTTCTATTTCATGGTCAAGATGGCCATATTGCTTGGCATAATACGGGCCACAGGCATGAAAGCAATAATACTGCTTGATGATACCTTGTTTCAAGTTGAGTTTTCCTGCAAACAGTCTGGCCAGGCTGCCATCATGTGGTTGTTTCATGCTTAAGCTTGTAAGTTCGAATCTAAGGCGAATTTTTTTATAGTCCTTTAATCTAAAACACGTGCACCAGCCCCCAGCCGGCCCTTTTTCCACAATTCGATTCTTGCGTATATCTTCCGTATAATAGTTCGATTCGGGTTTTGCACCATTCGTGTGTTCATTTTGGACTACGTTCAATGCTAATAGACCGTAATCTTGAAAAGCGCCCATATAATCGGAGAATATGCTGTCAATTCCTTTGGGAAATTCGAGCACATCGTCATCGACAACAACAATATTCTCACCGCTAACCGCTCGAAACAACTTTTTATACGCATTTAACCCATAGTTGCGTTTTCTTTTTATCACTTTCAAATTCGGCAAATGTTCAAACTTAGTTAAGACCAAAGAGGTATCATCGGTCGAACCATTGTCCATGACAATGATTTCACATGAATTCGGGTTATCAATGCTCTTGACGAGGGCGCCAATACATTTTTCCAGGAATTTGTATCTGTTCGAAGTAAGTATTAAAAAACTGAGTTTCAATAAATTCACCTGCTGCTGTGTTCCCGTAAGTGATTTTTTAATGGTATTGTCCGGTCAAACAATTTTATAGGCCATAGCCTGTATGTCTGCCCTGGACATACGGAGCCCGGTATTCTCCGTAGGCACGGTTGATCGTATCTGTGTTTTCTCCTTATTGCCTTCACCAGCCACCAGTGCCCGGGGCTTAACAATAAAATACGGATGGCAGATCCGCTTTTACTGTGGCATTCTGGAAGGAAACCCCCGCACGGCAGGAGCATATACTCGCAGCGCATTGCATATATCAGTGTGCTTCCTCCAGAAGGCCTTGCTCTCTGCTGGCCTGCCAGACATCTTCAACGGTTATGCTTTTTATGCATTTTGCCCGGTAAAAAGGAATGGGGCATCTATAGCGGTTGCAGGCACGGGTGCAGGCAGCAGAGGTAATATTGTGCACCCATGGATAGGGCGGCTGCCAGTAGCGGGCGGATGAGCCTGTAATGCAGACTGTTTTTTTTCCCAGAAATGCGGCCACATGCAGAATGCCTGAATTATGGCAGATAACACCGCTGCTTTTGCTGATGAGACATGCCGTATCCCGCACGGGCCAGGAGATACACCGCCGAACCCGCCCCCGGGCAGCAGCGGACAGACCGGCCGTAATCCGATCAATGATCAGCTCCTCTGCGGCCACGCCGACGAAGCACACATCGCAGGATGTGTCATGAATGATCCTGTTCGTAAGAAGAGCCCAGTTTTCAGCCGGCCACCGGGTTGTTTCCCAGCGCTGCTTGGCGCCGGCATGCAGTACAATAAAAGGCCGTTTTTCTGGAAACAAAACCTCCGCGCTGTCTACCGGCCAGGGGAGAAATGATATGAAATCTGCTGCAGCAGTCTCCCTGCGCAGCCCCAGAGCAGCGCAGTCGCATAACACCTGCTCCAGCATGAAGGGATGCTCCTGCCGGTGCCTTTTGCACCATATTTTTTTAGGCTGCAGCAGCCGTGCCAGTATTTGCGTCTTTAGGCTGGGATAGGGGCCAAGATACAGCAAATCAAAAAAATGCCGCCACTTTTTTATTATCGGCAAAAGGTCCCGGGCATTTCGTGGAAACTGCACAACCGTGGTGGGAGAACAAAATTCCTTATAGAGCTCGGTTGCATGCAAAGCCGTGGTACAAAAATATGTTGCAAGCTTTGCATCTGCATGGGCTGCTGCTAAAAGGGGTCTGAGCATCAGCAGATCACCAAGCCCCCCGCCCCACAGTATGCCGATTTTTTTTGTTTGATCTGTCATGGTGCCTTGAAAGCGTATGAACTTTTGCAGGAAGATTCTTTGTCCATCAAAAACAGACGTGGCCTGCAAACTAAATGTAAAAAAACTGTAGCCTGCAAAAAAAATATCTTCAGAAAACGAAATCCCTCTCCGTTTGCCCTGAGCCTGTCGAAGAGGCGACTTTCCGTTCATGGTTCGACCGAGCTCACCACGAACGGGATTGCCATGTATGGAGAATTCAGCTGCAAAATAAAAAAATGCTCTGGCCCGCGTACTTATATCTTTGAACAAAACTACCACATATTGCAGGCGAACAGAAGGAGAAACAAGGTCTGATGAAAGCAGACTGCTTGTGTGATCTGCCCGCAGAAAGCTTTCTTTCGGAGGTTAGACGGTAAGGCACGGGTTATAAAAAAGCCCTGCCCGGAGAGCCGGACAGGGCTTTTTCTTTTTTTACTGGGCAGACAAGCAGGTCTGCCCCTGCCTATTACTTCTTTTTTGCTTTCGGGGCCGCCTTTTTCACCGCACCCGCCTTGATGGCGGCCTGGGCCGCGGCAAGGCGCGCAATAGGCACACGGAAGGGCGAGCAGCTTACATAGTTGAGGCCAGCTTTATTGCAGAACGCAACTGATGCGGGCTCGCCGCCCTGCTCGCCGCAGATGCCGACCTTCAGGTCCTTGCGGGTGGAGCGGCCCTTCTCAACAGCCATTTTGATAAGCTGGCCGACGCCGTCCTGATCGATTGTCTGGAAAGGATCGGCCGGAAGCAGCTTCTTGTCGAGATAGTCGGGCAGGAACCCGCCGATGTCATCGCGGCTGAAGCCGAAGCTCATCTGCGTGAGATCGTTGGTGCCGAAGGAGAAAAATTCGGACTCAACCGCCAGGCGGTCTGCAAGCAGTGCTGCCCGCGGAATTTCGATCATGGTGCCCACCATGTGCGGTATTTCCTTCACGCCCGTTTTTTTGCAAACTTCTGCATGCACGCGGGCGATGATCTGCTTCTGATGCTTGATCTCGCTTGCATCGCAGGTGACCGGAACCATAATCTCCGGCTTGCACTTCTTTTTAGCCTTATTGAGCTCGGCCGCGGCTTCAAGAATGACGCGCACCTGCATTTCGGTAACTTCAGGAAAGGTGACGCCCAGGCGCACGCCCCGGTGGCCCATCATGGGGTTTGACTCGTGGAGTGCTTCGCCGCGCTTGCGCACGTCCTCGGCCTTGATCTTGAGCGCTTTTGCAAGCT
>JAFGCP010000428.1 GCA_016932595.1 Deltaproteobacteria bacterium | reverse complement strand
GATGGCCTGCCCAAAACCCCGCAGTGGGCAGGGGCCATTACCGGCGTTGAGCCCGAAACCATCGCCTCCCTTGCGCGGCAGTATGCAACCATCAAGCCCGCCAAGCTGCTGACCCTGGGCGCGCCGGGCCGCACGGCATTCGGCGAGCAGTTCCACCGGGCGGCATCAACGCTTGCCGCTATGACGGGCAATGTGGGCATATACGGCGGCGAGCCTGCGGCCTTTAATCTGCCTGCCGTCGGGCTGCAGCCCCTTGCCGGCACCGGGCTCATTTCCCGGCAGCTGTCGGGCAACCTTCCCGAGGGCGCGCGCCAGCGGCCTGCCATTCATATTACCAAAGTGTGGGACGCTATTTTAAACGGCAAGGCAGGCGGCCACCCTGCTGATATCAAGTTCGTGTATGTGACCAATTCCAATGCCGTCAACCAGTTTCTCAATTCCAACAAGGCATCCCGGGCGCTGCAGGAGCCCGAATTCGTGGTCGTGCATGAGCAGGTCATGACAGCCACTGCCCGGCATGCCGATATCGTGCTGCCGGTCAACACCCACTTCGAGCGCAATGACATTATCCGGCCCTGGCAGGGCGGGCCCTATTATATCTATATGAACAAGCTTATCGAGCCCCTGTATGAGTCAAAGTCGGATTTGGAGATCTGCAGCGAGCTTGCCCCGCGCCTGGGCATCGAGGGCTACAGCGACCATACCGAGGAAGAGTGGCTGCGCCTGTTCTGGGCTGAGGCTGAAAAGTTTACCGATTCAAAGCCCCTGCCCGACTATGATTCGTTCAAGGCAGAAGGCGTGCACAAGATACCCCTTGAGAAGCCGGTCATCGCTTTTGCAAAGCAGCGCGAGGATAGTGCGGCAAACCCCTTTCCGACGCCCTCGGGCAAAATAGAGATTTATTCATCAAAAATCAAGGAGCGGGGTGATCCCAATCTTCCGCCCCTGCCGACCTATCTACCGGCATGGGAAGGCCGCGATGACGAGCTTGCAAAAAAATACCCCCTGCAGTTCATCAGCACGCATTCAAAGCGGCGCATACACTCAAATATGCACAACAGCCCATGGCTGCGCGACCTTGAGCCGCATAAGGTCTGGCTCAACCCGGCCGATGCCGGGCCGCGGGGTATCAAAAACGGCGACAGGGTGAAAGTGTTCAATGACCGGGGCGCGGTCGTTGTTTCTGCCAAAGTAACGGGGCGCATCATGCCGGGCGTGGTCAGCATGGGGCAGGGCGCCTGGTATCAGCCCGACAAGGACGGCATCGACCGCGGGGGATGTGCCAATACGCTGTTAAAAGACGCCTGCTCGCCCGCCGGGGCCTTCTGTGGCAATACCTGCCTGGTGCAGGTTGAAAAAAGCGTGGAGAGTTAAAGAAAGATGAACCGCAAAGGCGCAGAGGACGCAGAGAAAGGAAGTTTTATTTTTCGCCGGAGATGGCGAAAAATAAACACCTGCTTTATGTTTCCAGCGTGCTGATCCTTTCACCTTTCTGCCCTCTCAGCAGAAAGGTGAAACAGTAAACCCTTTGCGCACTCTGCGCCTCTGCGGTTAACTTTTAAATTGCTACAAAAGGGTATACTCATGCAAATGGCATTTTATTTTGATCAGTCGCGCTGCACAGGCTGCTATGCCTGCGCCATAGCCTGTCGCGACAAGCACGATATTCGGGACACGAAGGTGTCATGGCGCCGCATTATTGAAACAGAAACAGGCTCCTATCCCGGGGTGCACCTCTCCTATGTGTCGCTGTCCTGCTGCCACTGCGCAGAGCCTGCCTGCGCTGATGTCTGCCCTGTTTCTGCCATTGTAAAGCGCGGGGAAGACGGCATTATGACGGTTGACCGCGAGGCATGCCTTGGCGGCGATGCCTGCGGCGCATGCAAGGAGGCTTGCCCCTATTCAGTGCCGCAGTTTTCCAGCCGTGGCGGCGATAAAATGCAGATGTGCACCTTCTGCATCGACCGCCTGGCTGAAGGCAAACAGCCGGCCTGCGTGGCGGCCTGCCCGCTGTATGCTCTTGATGCCGGGCCGATAGATGAACTTACAAAGAAATATGGTGCGGTGAAAGAAATTCAGGGGTTCGCGTGCTCCGCCGCAACAAAGCCTTCAATCATTTTCAAGCCGCGGTATTGAAAGCCTGATCGTTCCCTGCGAACTCCGGGCTTTTCACCGCCCGCTGCGCTCGAGGCGCAGAGAACGCAAAGAGAGAAATGTTTTTCTTTCTGCTGAGAGAGCAGAAAGGGAAAAGGCCTCGCCGTGGCAGTATTATGAGCAGGTGTTTATTTTTTGTCATCTCAGGCGAAAAATAAAATTTCTCTTCCTCTGTGCCTTCTGCAACTCTGTAGTGAAACCTCCTGTCCGCCGCGGCGGCCTGTCTTAGCCACTTATTTCACTTTGACAAAATTTAGAATTTTCATTAAATGTTTAAAGGATATTTCATGGCTTTAAAGCGCGGGGAGCTATATGCAACTAGCGCCGCCCGCTTTACTGCTTTAATCCCATTAAGAAAGATGATGGAACAAGTATGGAAATTAACACGCTGGGTGATCTGTTAAAAAATTCCGCGCAACAATTCGGCTCGAGCCCTGCTCTGGGTTTTGTCGGAGAAACGATGTTAACCTACGCCGATGTTGCCCGCAAAGCGGCTGCAGTCATTGCCCTTCTGGAAAAAAACGGCATTCAAAGCGGCGACAAGGTTGCCATTCTCAGTTCGAATCAGCCCAACTGGGGCATAGCCTTTTTTGCCATAGCCGCTATGGGAGCGGTTGTTGTTCCGATTCTGCCCGATTTCACCGACAGCGAAATTGAAAATGTTTTGTCGCACTCCGAGGCAAAAGCAGTTTTTGTTTCGGAAAGCCTGTACCGGAAAATTTCAAATAGTTGCCTTGAGACTTTAAAGCTGCGGGTTGTTGTTGAGCAGTTTGCTGTCGTGCCCGGCGGCACAGCGGCTGCTGATATAGCCGGGCTGCCGAGCGCGCTTAACGATGATGCCGTGCCTGAAAAGGAGTACCCTGTTGACAAGCATGATCTGGCCTCGCTTATTTACACATCGGGTACAACAGGCAAGTCAAAAGGCGTCATGCTGACCCACCACAATTTGATTTTTACAGCCAAGATGTCAGGGAGAATCCATCCGGTAGATACAACAGACAGTATGCTTTCGGTTCTGCCGCTTTCCCATACCTATGAAAACACCATCGGCTTCATATTTCCGATGATGTATGGATCGTCAATTAGTTATTTGAGAAAGCCGCCGGTGGCCTCTGTTTTGATCGCTGCCTTGCAGCAGGTAAAGCCGACCCTCATGCTGACCGTGCCGCTGATTATTGAAAAAATATATAAGGGGAAAATACTGCCGGCTTTTAATGCCAAAGCCCTGACCCGCATTCTGTATACATTCCCTCCGGCCCGCAAGCTGCTGAGCAGAATTGCCGCAAAGAAGCTCATGCAGACTTTCGGCGGAAGATTAAAATTTTTCGGTATCGGCGGCGCAAAGCTCGACCCGGAAGTGGAACGGTTTTTAATCGAGGGCAAATTTCCGTATGCCGTCGGCTATGGCCTGACGGAAACATCTCCCCTGCTGGCGGGCTTTGATGCGTTCTGCGGCAAGCATCAGTCAACAGGGCTGCCCATGCCGGGAGTAACCCTGAAAATCAACAATCCTGATCCGGTTACCGGCCAGGGTGAGGTGTGGGCGCGCGGCGAAAATGTGATGCTCGGGTACTATAAGGAGCCCGAGCTGACAAAAGAGGTGCTGACCGAAGACGGCTGGTTTAAAACCGGCGATTTGGGCTGCTTCGACACAGCGGGGTTTTTATTTCTTAAAGGCCGGGTGAAGAATATGATTGTCGGCCCCAGCGGCGAAAACATTTATCCCGAAGAGATAGAAGAAATTATCAATAGGTTTAAACATGTTCTGGAATCGGTGGTTGTACAGCAAAAAGGCAAGCTGGTTGCACTGGTCCATTTCAATATGGAGGAGCTGCAGGCCACCTATCAGCATTTGAAAGATCAGGCCGCCGGGTTTATTGACAAGCATATCGAAGAGCTTACCAAAGAGCTGCACGTGTATGTCAATGCGCGGGTCAACAAATTCTCAAGAATACAAAAGGTGGTGTCTCATCTCGAACCGTTTAAAAAGACAGCTACGAAAAAGATTAAGCGCTTCCTGTATCATTAATCCAGAATACAGGAGTCGGAAGTCAGAAGCCGGAATGTAGTATTTTTGAATCTTGAACCAAGAATCCTCATCGCTTCCGGCGCGGGGGAGAGGATTCAAGGTGAGGGGGGGGCGAAGTTCACCGCCCGCTGCGCTTGAGGCGCAGCGAACGCAAAGAGAGAAATATTTTCCCTTTCTGCTGACAGGGCAAAAAGGGAAAGGCCTGCTTCATGTAAATGCAGAAGTCTTTTATGCTTCGCCCTCTCAGCGAAACATAAAAAGAATTTTATTCTCTTCGCTCTCCGTGGCTCTGTGGTGCATCGTCTTTTTAATCGCCCGCAGAGGCTTTGCAAAGCGCAAAATGTTCGGTCCGAAATTTTCAATATGAGCCCCGGTAAAAAATACTGTGTCTATTTGCTTGAGTGCCGCGATGGCTCTTATTACTGCGGAATAACCACGGATATGCAGCATCGGCTCAAGCAGCATAATAAGGGGACTGCATCCAGGTACACACGAGGCCGCACTCCGGTGAAAGTTCTTGTGCGAACCGGTAATTGCTACTCTAAAAGCATGGCCCTGAAGTTTGAGCGCCAAATCAAGAAGTGCCCAAAGCACAGAAAGCCTGGCATGGTGGCGATAAGTACAAAAAAAGCGGAGTAAATAGCGCCTCCCTATTAATTTACCCGAAAGCAAAACCTGTATGAGTCATTTCAGAAACCACCGAACTATTTAATCGATATGCAACCTTGGAGATACACATGAAAAAAAGAGAATTCAAAATTGAGATCGTTCGGGAAGGGGCTCTCGGCACAATGATTCTGGGCGCCAGCAAGCTGCCGGTTAAGAAGATGGAAGAAGTCATGAACCGCTATGGCGCGGAAGGCTGGGAAATGAATTTCATGGTGCTTGAGCAGCACCGGATGCTTCTGTTCTGGGCGAGGGAAGCTGCTGTCATTACATTTTCGCGGGAGATTGCCTGAACCCTGAATTTTCATGAGCCTTCAAGTATGGTTGAGGAACATATTCCAGCATTTTTTTATCAGGAGAAAAAGCCATGATCCTGTTTGTGGGAGCAACAGGCAAGCTGGGCAGCGCTGCGGTGCGGGAGCTCGCACAAAGGGGGAAAAAGATCCGGTGCCTGGTGCGCCCCGGCTCTGATGTGAGCGGGCTTGCGGCGACGGGTGCGGAGATCGTCCGGGGCGACCTGCGGGACCAGACATCGGTCAAGCAGGCTTTGGAAAGCATCGATACGGTTATCAGCAGCTTTGCCACCAATATCGCCAAAGAGCGGAGCGCTGCCGCCCTCTGGGCCAATGACTATGAGGGCAATCTTACGCTCATTCGCCTGTCGCGGGAGGCGGGCGTCAGGAAGTTTTTTTTCGTGAGCTACTGGGGCCTTGCCAAGTTCGGCGATTTCGAGCACGGGAAGATAAAGAAAATGGTGGAGGATCTGCTCACGGTCAGCGGCCTTGACTATACAGTGTTCAGGGTCACCACGCTTGCCACGGACATGTCGGAGCTGCTGGGCGCCACGCTGCTTCGGAAGGGCCGCGTGCCGCTGCTTATGAAGCCCCATGAGAAGATCAGGCCCATACTGCTTGAGGACCTGGCCTGGTGCATGGCCGATGCCATCGACAATCCCAAAGCATGCCGGCGGATCATCGAGGTGGCGGGTGAGGAAGAGTACGATTTCCGCAGCTTCGAGCAGCTTTTCTGCCGGGCCCTGGGCAAAAAAGTCCGTTTCATTTTCGTGCCCCTGCCGCTTGCAAGCTTTGCCGCCTCATGCATCGATTTTGCGACCGGCAACCGCTATAATGCCCGGGGCATACTTTCGGCCTTCACCGGCGGCAGCACCTGCGACATTAGCGATATGAAATCGATTTTTGACGTCCGGCAGGGCAGCTTTGCCCGGTATCTGCAGGATTTTTTTCAAGAAGCGAGAAATGCCAGCCGCTACAACCACTCTGTATAAGGAGTATGAGCATGAAGGGAACGAGACGAAACAAAGGATTGCAGACCGCAGCATATGCGCTGGCAAGTGCTGTGCTGCTTTGTGCAGGCGGCTGCGCCACAACTTCCGGCAGAAGCAGCGCAGCTGCCATGAAAATAGCTGAAAGCGAGAGCGCCATTGCTGCCGCGCACAATGACTGCTTTCAAAAAGCAGCATATTTGGTAAACGCTGAGCTTAAGCTGACGCAGGCCAGGGCGGCTTTGGAGGCGCGGGATTATCTCACTGCAGCCTGGCGGGCGGAAGAGGCAACTGCTGATGCGAATTATGCCCGCACACAGGCCGCACTGGAGCAGGCCGAGCTGTCTGCAGAGCAGCTTCAAAAGTCAAACGCGAGACTGAAAATGGCCCTCGGCAAATCCACAAGCAAGTAAGGAAGGAGTCATCATGACCGTTAGAATGCATACCATACCCGGATATGGACTCATGCTGGCCCTTGCACTTGTTTTTTCAGGCTGCGCAGCATCCCATCAGGAAATAATGGCGCGGAATCGTCTGTCAAATGTCCAGACCATCTATAATTTGGCAAAAGCCGATTCAATGGTGGCGGCCAATGCCCCGATGCCGCTCATGAATGCCGGAAAAACCCTTGAAGCCGCTGAGCAGGCCCGCGATTTCAATGAAATGAACCACTTGACCTATATAGCTGAAAAACAGACTCACATCGCTGCTGCCATGGCGCGCATAAAAGCAGCCAGGCAGAAAATCGGAGAGCTTCGCCGCGAAAATGATCAGATGCTCGGGCAGTTAAACGCCCGTGCACAATCGGCAGTGGACCCTGCAGCCTCAATGCGTGAGGACCGCGCAAAGGCAGAGGAGGAGAGACGGCAAAGCAGGCAGCAGGGGGGCGATCCGCACCTGTAATGACTGCAAAATAAACAGTGTTTTTTGGTATGCTGCAACCAGCCTACGGGTTCTTTGGCGAGTTATGAAGCCGGCTGCGTGGTTTTGGTTTAAATTTTTTTTGATGAACTATGGGCATGGTCGGTCGCAGTATGTTCGGATTTATATCCGAAACCCGATGCGGGCATATGCCTTGACATTCAAACCCCGCATGTTTTGCTCTGCCAGGTATACATCAGAGCCTGTTTTCGAGGCGGGCCGCAAAGGAAGGAGCCCCGTATGACGGCACTTGTAGTATGCTTCCTTGTATTTTTGATCCTTCTGGCGGCAACCCTTGGTGTTGCCCTGTCAAACAGGAGATACCCCGGGTTAACAAGCCGCGGTGGTCTGGTGGCCGTTTCATTTGTCCTGACATCAATGCTCGGCTTCATCCTGACCAATGAGCTGCTGGAGGTGCCCAACCCTATTGCTCTTACCGTAGCAATAGTTTTCGCGGGGGCTGTTGTACTGGAGCTGGCGCAGGGGCTTATCGTAAAACAAAAAGCAGCCCTGACGGATATTGTTTTTGTTATTGCCGGGTCGTGCCTGTTTCTTCTCGTGCGGTATATAATGCATGAAACCGGCAGCCGTATTCTCGATCAGTTTGAAGTCTTCCTTGATTAACGGCAGCCAAAAACGGCCGGACATGTTCTGTTGTGTTAACCGAAAGAAATAAGGTGATATTTTTTCGATTGTTCCGGTAACAGCAAGCCCACTGCGCTGCAGACTGCTGTTACTGCCCGGCGCCAATCAGCCTGCAGTAGCCTGAAAGTTCCACATATGCAGAGCCTTGTGCAGGTGCGCCGTTGATCGAGCCGGCAGCGCGGCAGAGGCCTTCCCAGTAATCGGGCGTCATGGCGCTGTAGAATAGCTGGCTGTCAAAAAGCGGCAGGACGGTAAATTCCGCATTCAGGTCAGGGATGGAAATCGTCCAGTCAAGCGGGACCGTGCAGGCGCCGGCAGCATCCTCATAGGTGCGGTGTGCCTGCATGTGAAATACCGTACCATAGGTTACATCGCCCGAGGCGGAGCGGTAGGTCCAGTTGGATCTGACCGTTCTGCCGAAGATGTTGCGGAAGTGAAACAGCATGAGTGCGCCGCCGTCGTCGAGCCGCAGCGAAAACCAGTCCCAGAGAACGCCGAAGGCGGTGAAATTGCCCCACTGATGGTCCATCCAGGTTCGGCCCTCCACGATAGCATACTCGCGCCCTTTGAATGAAATAATGCCAGTGGTTTGCAGATTGGTGAATGAGTAATAAAAGGAAGGCAGCCCGTCGCCCATGGCAATGGTGCCGTCGCGGCCGTGCAGCAGCACGCTGTCGCGGGGCGCGAGCTCAAGATCAAGGCTTGCATTGTCTGAGCTTGCGCGAATGAAAATGGTCCGGTTGTCGGAAAAATCGAAGGAGAAATCCGTGATGCTGATTTCAGGGATTCCCTCGGCGATGCCGTTGACCGGCGGCAGAGTCAGGGTTTCTTTGTACGTATAGTCCTGAGTCTCCGGGTCGCTGACCGCCACATGGCCAAGATAGCCGAACTCATTTTTAGCTGCAACCCGGTTTTTGAAAATCGTGCATTCAAAACCGAGGGTCCTGCCGCTGCCGTCTAATGCCAGGCCGGTGAAGTACCACCACTCATGGCTGCTGTCAAAATGCGGGCCATGGTCTGAGGGAAACTGCAGCTCGCGGCCATCCCTGCAGCAGGCGGCTGCAAGGAGCATAATGGCAATGCAGGCATGAACTGCCATGCGTGTCCGGCTCATACTCGCTCCTGCAGGCAATGATGAAACGAATGCGCGGGGCTCCTTTCGGCTGCCGGCCCTTTGCTTGCAGCGACGCTCGGTATCGTGGGCTGCCTCCGGGCAGTGCCGGTATCTGTGCTCTCCGGCACACCGCGGGTTACTGCTTCGTGAACTCCCAGACTGCCGTGCCGCCATAGGACGGCTCCATGCATGACATGGTGTATTGGCCATCAAGGTCGTCGAGGCCGGCAATGGGCACATCGACGAACCCGCACCCAGTGCCTGTTTTAGTTCCGAAATTGACAACGACCCCAAATGGAGAGCCGCCGCTTTCATAGGTCCACATTTCCCCGTAGCCCCATCTCACGGCCGGCTCAGGAAGTTTGCGCACCTTGAATCCATACTCGTCGCTGAAAGCTTTCTCCGCAGCCTCTGAGAGTGTGTACACATTGCCGCCATAGGTAAACGAGCTGGGCGAAATTGTGGCTGTGCCGCTCAGGGTGTAGTTGGTTTCATCGATACCGTCATCTTTCAGGGTAAGCGTCGCATCATTGATCGTGATGACGAAGTTCAAACCCGAAAACTGCCAGTCGATGGTGATGGCGCCCTTGAAATCTCCCGGCTCGCTGATGGTGATCTGTGAGAAAAGCTCGACATTCTGCGCTTCGGCGCCGCTACCATTGGTCAGCTTTACCGAGGCGTTTACCGTCGAGGGCGAGGGTGGCTCGCCAGGTGCGATATACCGCGCGGAATCGCTTATGCCATTGATCGTGCCCACTGCGCCGTCCCCGCCGGTTATCCCGTTGACAAACCACTCTTTTGCGCTTTCATCAACCCCAAAGTAATTGTCGCAGCGGTAGCCGCGCCAGTCATCGGGATCCGTGCTGACTCTGACCGGGTAGCAGTTGGACAGTTCCAGTTCGACGGCTTCCCCGGGCTTCACTGTTTGTGCAAGAGGCTGCAGCAGCGTTACGGCTACTGGTGCGTAGTCGGTGAAATGATCAGTCGTGACCGTCAGGGTTTTTGCCGCTGCATCGAAGGCGGCTCCGGGAAGCCGCTTCCAGTAGCCCTCTGCATCCTGAAAAGCCATGCCCATGCCCTCAATGCTGACTTTAGCCAGATCCTCAGCCCCTGCCTTGAACATGAGGGTGACCGGCTTGTCGAAGGTGGCGCCGTCCGGTTCCAGGCGATAGGCCGTGCCCAGGCCCCCGAAGGCAGTATTGGTTATCGGTTGGGCGGACAGGGTAATGTTGTCAGATGCGATGGCTCCGGCCGGAACCGTGAGCTCAAGCCGTCCATCCAGCAATGCCAGCGTGCCGCCCCCGGCGCCGATGGTTTTTGTTTCAGGATCGCCGGTTGCGGTTCCCACTGCCGTGGTCTCAGCTACGGGACGGGTGCAGGCTGTAAAGGAAATACCAGCTGCAAGAATCAGTACGGCTAAAAACATTTTTTTCATACAAGTCTCCTTGAGTTCGTCATCCGGGCCGCTTGGTGGTCAGTATTCTAGAGCATTTAACTTTTTATCATAGCCGCATGTGTCGGGAAGCTTTTGGTTCGTTAGCCCGTGCTATATTCTCGCAGGCTACGCCGGTACTGGTGGCCCACCAAGGGCTCGAACCGCACTGGCTGCTTCACCAAAAGCTTCCCGGCCTCAGTATGGTTACAATATTTTGTTGAATGCTCTAAACGCAATTTGCAATGGGAATGATATATAAGACGGAAGGGCTGTGTGTCAATGTTAAATGCGAACGGAGAGACGGGCAGGCAGAGGAGCCGCAGATGGCATGTTTGGCTTAGTCTGAGAAATGGGGCCCTTTGAGACAAGGGAGAAAAGCGCCCTTGAGCGAAACCAGGAAAGGGACCATCCCCGGGTTATCGCCTCACAATAAGTCTGACAAGGAAGTTGCTTGAGGCTTTCTGGAAACTGATGCCGCTGTTGAATGAGATGCGGTTGTTCCCATAATTGCGGCTCGCGCCCTGGGCGAGAAGGTGTATGCCGGGTAGGGTAACGATGCTGTAGCCTGCCCAGTAATCCCGGGAGGCTTCTATGGTAACCGGTGTGTCCAGGGTGATTGTCTGCCAGCTGTCCCCGTCGATTGCAGCCGGGCTCGCATTAAGGCTGACCTGATCGCCGGGAGAGGCAGCCCCGGCATCAGCCTCATACAGTACAGGCGTATAGCTTATTATTTGATTATCTACAGGATTGAAAAGTTTTACTGCAACGATATCCCAGCCGGCATAGCGCTTTAGAAAACCCGTCTTAAAAATAACGCAGCATTCCACAGTGTGGATCGTGTCATACCCGGACGCCGCGATTTTATCGGGCTCTACCGTTGCATCATAATACAATTCTTTTTCGTCTACTTCTGTGCATCCTGCTGCGAGCAAACAGCATGCGGCGCATATGATCAAGGGCATGGCCCATAACTTTTTCATTGCACGCCTTCGGAAAAAAGGGATCATATCTTTAATTGTCAATTAACAACAAACAGTTTGCATGGTCGACTTTTAGAAGCACGCCGCCCATGTTTTCAAAAGTCGGCGGACATCTTTCATTGGTCCGCCCTGCGGCTCCAGGTCGGATTTATAATTTTTACCGTGGATATCGGTCTATACTTCCGAAACACACTGCTGCAGAACCGGTTGCAATTTTTTTTCAG
>JAFGCP010000427.1 GCA_016932595.1 Deltaproteobacteria bacterium | reverse complement strand
GCATCTATGGCCATACCAAAACTTTCCGCCGCCATCATTACCTTCAACGAAGAAAAAAACATCTGCCGCTGCCTCGAAAGCGTTCGGTGGATGGACGAGCTCATCGTGGTGGATTCCTTCAGCACCGACCACACCGTGGAGCTTGCGGAGCGGTATACCGACAAGGTCGTGCAGAGACCATGGCCCGGCCATGTGCTGCAGAAGCAGTTTGCTCTTGAGCAGGCAACAGGTGACTGGATTATCTCCCTTGATGCCGATGAAGAGCTTACACCCGGGGCAGCGGCAGAAATAAAATCCGCACTTGGGGCTGCTCCCGCCGATGTCAATGGTTACAGCTTCCCACGCCAGTCATTCTATCTCGGCCGGTGGATAAAACACGGCGGCTGGTATCCCGACCGCAAAGTGCGCCTGGTGCGCCGCGGTCATGCCCGCTGGGGCGGGGAAGACCCGCATGACAAGCTTGCGGCCGACGGCCACACACGCGACCTGAACGGGAAAATCAATCATTATGTGTATGCCGATATCAGCCATCAGCTGCGGACGGTTGACAGCTTTTCCCGCATTACCGCGCTGCAGTGGTTTGCGCAGGGCAGGCGTGCGGGAGCGGGCGCTATGATTTTCAAGACTATGGGTAAATTTTTCGAAACCTATGTCTGGAAGTTCGGCATGCTCGACGGCATGCCGGGGTTCATTATTTCGGTCATCTCGTCGTATTATGTTTTTCTAAAATACGCCAAGCTTTGGGAGCTGCAGAAGGGGCGGTCCTCAAGGAATACGCAACAGCAATAATTGACTGGATTTATGCTTTTGCCCAAAGTGGGTTTCCGGGCTAACCGAGCTTCCTGTAGCGTAAATAACCCAACGGGTTATTTACGCCCGCAGTCGTTTTTTCACTATTGACAAGGACCTCCATAAAAGTAATACTTTAAAAAGTATTACTTTTTCAATTTAAGGAGATATTCATATGCGGGTTACCGTTAAAGGCCAGGTCACTATTCCACGGCATGTCCGGGAAATGCTGGGCATCGTTCCCAACAGCGAAATCGATTTTAAGGAAGAGAACAACCGCGTCTATCTTTTAAAAAAGACGGTTGGTGTCACCAAACAGGAAAACAGGTTTCGCCGGTTCAGGGGAGCGGCCACGGTTAAGATGACCACAGATGAAATCATGGCCCTTACCAGGGGCTGACTATGAAGGGCGCTCTTGTCGACTCAAGTGTTATTCTGGATATTTTTGAAAACGATCCGGTCTGGGCAGACTGGTCTGAAGCCTCTCTTGCTACGTATGCAACCCAGCTGCCCCTATTTATAAATCCGGTTATCTACGCAGAGGTTTCTATAAGCTTCCAGCGTATCGAAGAGCTTGAGGAAGCTATCGCCGGATGCGGGCTTCGGATGCTCCCGATGCCCAAAGAGGCGCTTTTCCTTGCAGGCAAAGCCTTTTTGAAATACCGCAGGCGCAAGGGCAGCAAGGCCTCACCTCTGCCCGATTTTTTTATCGGCGCCCATGCGGCGGTCGAAGGTCTGCTGCTGCTGACGAGGGATGTGAAGCGGATGAAAACCTATTTCCCGACAGTTAAAACAGTATCACCGTAGTAAAAAAAACAGGGGTGGAATGTTTCTTAAAACGAATCGCAGCGGTTTGGATTGGACTATAAAGCCGGGCTTTGAAAAAAGCCTGCCCGAGGCTATTCCTGCTTCTGTGGATGACTGCAAGCATGACAGGCAGGCCACGCTTATCCGCGACAACAATGTGCGCATGTCGTTTTTTTACCGCACCGATGCGGCGGAGCTTTTTATAAAGCGCTACAAGTGCCGCAGCATCTGGGACACGGTAAAATATTTTTTCTTTCCCTCAAAGGCCATGGCGGAGTGGCGCAATCTTCGGCAATTTGACGAAAAGGGCATACCGACTTCCGCCCCTCTTGCGGTAGCTGAAAAGCGAACGCTGCGCCTGCTGCGGGAAAGCTGCCTCGTAACCGCATCGCTTGCCCCTGCCGAGGCGCTTAATGACTATCTGCTGAAGACAGCCCTTACCCCGGCCCGCCGGCAGCAGCTCGGCCGCTCGCTTGGAAGGCTCGTGCGCAAGCTGCATGATGCCAATATTTTTTTTCGCGACCTGCACGCGGGCAATATTCTCATCCGCTGGAATGACGGGCAGAGGCCGGAGCTGTTTTTGATTGATCTTCACAAGGCGTATTGTGTGCCCGTGCTGCAGCAGTGGATGCGCGTGCGGGACCTCGGGCAGCTGTGCAACTCGCTGAAAGCCTCGCGCACGGACGCGGTCAGGTTTTTAAAGGTGTATTGCAAAGGCAAAACCCGTTCCCGTTTTCGAACACTGCAGCAGGCAATAGACAGCAAACAGCTGGCGCTTGAGGCTGTGCGCATCAAAAGCCGCAGCAAGCGCTGCATCAGGCACAGCACGGTTTTCGAAAAGCACAGAAATTGGGCTGAAGCGTATTTCGGGAGAAAGGACTTCGGGAGGAGTTCAGCCAATGCCGCCATTGCCCTTCACTGCACGGAGCTTGCCGCGGGAAGCGCGCAGCTTCTTAAGCGCGCATCAAAGTCTGCCGTCACCATGCACCCGCTTGAGGGCCATGGGCAGGTCTGCGTGAAAGGCTATCGCTATGGCGGCCTGTGGTACAGCCTCAAGAACGTGTTCAAAAGGTCCCGCGCGCTTAAAAGCTGGGTTGCGGCACATGGCCTGCTGGTGCGGGGCATCGACACGCCCCTGCCCCTTGCCGTTCTGGAGCGCACCTGCGGGCCTCTGCGGCGCGAAGCGTTTCTCATAACGCAGCTGCTGCCCGATGCCCGCGAGCTCAATGACTATATTCTCGCAACCGATCTGGCAGAGCGGAAAGGGGACTTTATGGCCGCCCTTGCAGGCCAGCTCAGAAACATGCATGAACGGGGCATCTATCATGCCGATCTCAAATCAAACAATATTCTCGTGCAGGAAGCAGGCCACGGGTGGCGCTTTTCACTGATCGACCTTGACCGCACCTATTTCCTCGGCAAGCTCAGCTTTTCGCAGCGGGCCAATAACCTTGCGCAGATCAATGCATCTGTGTCATCGCGCATGACTCTGCGGGACCGCTTGAAATTTTTCCATTTTTACGCTAAAGAGACTAATCTTTTGGCTGAGCGGGGGAAGTACTACCGTAAAATTCTTTCCATCAGCCGGAAAAAAAATACGGCGCCCTACGGCGTGATCTTTACCTGAGAAGGACCTGGATGAAAATTCTGCATATCTTCAGCAACTGGAAATGGACCGGGCCGGCCGAGCATGCCCTCAATCTTGCCCTGCAGCTCCGGCAGCACGGGCATGACGTGACTTTTGCCTGCGCGCCGCCCCCTGCGGGAATCACGGAGTCGCTGCAGGCAGTTGCCGTCGCGCGCGGCATGGAGCCTGTTACACATTTTCATCTGAGTAAGCATATACATATCTGGAGGAATTTTAAGGACATCGCAGCGCTGCGCCGCTTCATGAAAAAGGAGCGCTTCGACATAGTCCACACCCATATGCCCAATGATCATCTGGTGGCGGGCATGGCTGCGCGCAGCCTGTTTTCCCGCATTCCCGTCATACGCTCATGCTATGAGGGAGACGGCGTGCAGGGCGGCCTGCGCACCCGTATGACCATGTCTCTTATGACCGACGGGCTCATCACGATTTCCGACCTTACCCGCAATCAATTGATAGCGCGGCGCTATCTTTCCGCCGACAGGATATGGAAGGTTGATGTTTCGGTTGATCTCGATCGGTTTAACCCTGACCGCGTCAGAAACAACCGCGCCAAATTCAACCTTCAGGATGAGGCTGCAGTGGGCGGCATTGTGGCGCGCGTGCAGAAGCATCGGCGCTTCGAGGTGATACTCGAGGCCATGCAGATGGTGATGAAAGAGGTCCCCTTCTTTAAGCTGATGGTTATCGGCAGGGGCACCAATATACAGGAGATCGCCGTGAAGCCGTCTCAAAACATGGGCATCCGCACCAATATGATTTTTACGGGATACAAAAAGGAGGATTACGCCGAGACGCTTGCATGCCTGAATTTTAAGGTGTTTCTCATGCCGGGCACCGACGGCGCCTGCAGGGCCGTGCGGGAGGCCATGGCGCTTAAAATTCCCGTTATTGCGGCACGACGGGGCATGCTGCCGGAAATCATCCAGCATGAGGTCGACGGCCTTATCATTGATGATACCCCGGAAAATCTCTACCACGCCATCCTGTACATGATCGAGCACCCCGACCACCGGCTGATGATGGGAGAAAACGCCGCCCGCAAAGCACAGCTGCACTTTAACCCGGTTGCGCAGGCCCAAAAAGTTGAGGATATGTACCGGCAGGTGCTTGAGCGGAAAAAAGAAAAAAAGAAATCGTAACCACCTCTTTAGAGCACTTCACTAAATCTTGTAACCTTAAATAAAACACCGCTTAATGCCTTGGCTGTGCGGTGGCATTTCTTGTCATTTCCGCTTTCCCCAAGAGCGGACGCATTGTGCCTGAATTCACCCCCCCCCCAATGTGCGAGAAATTTTTACCCCCCCTTTTCGTATCGTGTATCGCCTTGAAAAAAACAAGGTCAGGATTGTTCGGGCGTGGGTCAAAAGCCAGAGCAGCTTAAATCTCAGCTGTGTTGCAGGCAGAACGCACACGGCCGGCGTTTATTTTTTTTTGTGATGACCGGAGTTTTTGCCAAGAAACACCGAGTCCGAGGATTCAAGCTTGTTGCCCATAGGGGACAGGTAACATTTTACCTGCCCCCAATCTCCCTTTATTGCATCAAAGTCCCATTCGTGAATGGGAATGTACAAGTTTTGTGTATGCGAGGTCAAATAGTCCTTCTTGGTGGTAATTTCACGGCCGTTGACATACAGTTCGCACTTGCATTCAATATTTTCGTTTTCCCAGCTTACCTGGCCGTCGGTTTTGTTTTTATAGACGAAGGAAACTTCGATCAGTTTATTCGACCGGGCGTCTGAGCCGTCCTGAAGGCGGGGTTTTAAATTGAAAAATTCTATATCCACCGCAGTGTTTTTGGCTAATGTCGTCGCAGCACACAGCAAAACCGCAAGAATACCTATCGCTATAATCCGCATATGCAACCACTCCTGCAGGGTTGTAATTCATCAAAGCCTGAAAGAAATGTTTGGAATAAAAAGGGGCAGCTACTCATTATTTTGATTGATTCCTTACCTGGCCGACAATGCCAGCAGAGGTGCCGATATGCCTAGTCGCCGGATGCGGAAAACCGCATGTCCGGTGGGGTGGAAGGGCTACGCGGCGTAATTCCAGCGATCCGACCCGATCAAGCTGATTACTGAGCATCAACAGCCGCCTCCCCTGTTTGCGCATGTGTCCTTTTATCCGTATCGGATTTTCTAAAGCTTTTTGCCTGTTTGTCGGCGCGTATTATCGGCAAACTCTGCCTATGCGCGGGCTTATGTATAGGGAATTTCCCCAGGCATCATAGGTCCAATAGCCTTGCTGTATGATAACATCGGTACATGTGCTGGTATAACACCCGCCCGCCTGCCAATAGCAGTCAGAAGTATAGCCGCCATAATAAACCGGGCCCGGGTTAATCGCCACGACAATATGCGTGCCGTCATTCCAATGATTATTCCAGTGGTCATTGTCGCCATGATAGTAATGGTCATAATAGTAATCATCATGGTGGTTGTCATGACCACCATGGTGGCTGCCGACATTTTTTACTGCCTGATTCATCGTATCGGCCCGGTTATGCCGGCGCTTATCAATATTGTCGATAGTATTATGGTAGGCTTTATTGATGGTATCGGCCCTGTTTTCCCTGCGCTGCTGCCGATTATCAGCGGCATTATGCCACGCCTTTGTTATATTGTTGGCAAAATTTTCTCTGCGTTCCTGACGCTGGCTGATGCCCTGAGAGATATTCCTGCTGATTTCTTTTGTGCCTTTTTGCCAGTTGTGCCGCATGTTTTTGAAAACATCTCCTGCCTGAACCGTTGTTGAAAAAACAAACACAAGTGCGATTGCCGCATATATATATTTCATACTAAGCCTCCCTGGTTTGGACAGTTGTTTGCTTTCTTAAAAGGCTTTTAAAACTATTTCGCCGGAACAACAACCTTTTGCCTTTTGTTGTAAGCATGCCGGAATTTTTTTGCTGATGCTTAAACCCCGCATATGTTGCAGTTTTCATACACCACCAGCCTGCTGAAATTATATAAAAGCAAAAGGCATGCCAATAGGGTTATAAGCCTGTACTATGCTAAAAATGCTCAGCTATATACCATTCAGCAAAAAGGCAGGATTTCAGGCTGTCTTGATTTTCATACATTTTTTCAACGGGCTGCAACCAGGGGGCGCTGTAACACTGGTTGCACTGCTACCTGACCTTCCAGGCGGAGAGCAGCACAAGATACGCCTCGCCAGATAGTACAGAGGCAATCGATTATGCCCTGCGCGGGACAAACACAACCTTGTATCCGGCTCTCTAAAACAGAAGCCTTCATGGCCCCAGACTCTAGGTCGACGCATACGCAGCCTGATACTCTTTTCCCCGAGCACCCGAACTCAAGCCGCTTTAGGAAATGCTTTTTCCAGCCTGTCGAGCAGCTCATGCACATGCTGTTCGCGCTTTTTCAGCATCTCCTTAAACTCGCGGGTCCTGCAGTGATGAATCTCCACGCGCGCCCCTACTTCTTCCTTGCCGAGCAGCATGCTCAGAAGTTCATAGTCCTCTCTGCTTATTTCAATCTGCATAGGTTCCCCCTGTCTATAAAAAATCATGATTGCGGGGCGTCATGCCCGTGCCTGACTAAAAGTATAGGATGGACGTCCGGGAATATCAATCAGGGGAATTAGCAGGCTGTTGAAAAAAACCCATCTGCTGCGTTGCGCTCATCACGCTTCACTGCGGCGTACGTACAAGTACGCCTCATTTCTCGTGATTTCGCGCGCCTTGCATCTGAGCATTTTTGAACAGCCTGTATTCAAGTACTTGTTCGACAATCTGCCAAGGGTGGAATTGGTTTTTTTTACTGCGTCGCAAGCTTGAGCAGTTCGTATATTTTTGCCACTGCTTTGTCCGTGGCATGGCCGGGATGGAAGAAGAACCGGCGGGCAAATTCCCGTCGGATATCCTTCTTTTTTTCGGGGTGATCAAGGCAGTCCGTGATGATGGAGGGCAAATTCTTCATGTCCTTTACCAGCTCTCCGGCCGACTGGCCCCAGTCGGCAAGGTCGCAGGTTTCAAGACCGCGCTTCTGCTCGATGCGCTGGTAGTTTGAAATGAGCCGCGGCACGTCGATGAGCACCATGGGCCGGTCAAGCAGGGTGAATTCATTGACAACGGAGCTTATATCGCTTATGAGCAGGTCGCTGAGGAACAGATACGGAACCACATCATAGTCGAAAATGGGCCGCACGCGCGGATGATTTTTGTAGGATTCAAGAATCTGCTCCCAGTCTTCCTTCATCGAATCCTTCCACTGCCTGTAAGCGCGGTCATGCAGCTTGATGAGAAAGTTGACGGGCATTTCCGCAACCGTTTCAATGATCTGCTTGCCGAACATCTGGAGCGAGGAGCTGGTTTCGGTGGTACGGGTGGGCGCATAAATAACCGTGGGGAGTTTCGGATCAAGATTCAGCCGCTGCATGAGCTCAGCCCGGTTAAGGCTGCCGTCGAAGAACTGGTCGAGCTTGGGCATACCGATGTTTTCAAACCGCGGGTCGTTGTCGTCAAGCTTCCAGGTCTCGATGAATTTCTGCCGCATATACGGGCCGATGAGAAAGAGCTTGTCGAAGTCCAGGGCCTTGTCATGCACGGCCCGGTTTTTCAGCGAGCAGCCATGGAATATCTGCACGGTCACGTCGGCATTGTCGCGCTCATAGTAAAAGCTGGGTGCTATGCGCATGTCCCAGTGCCGCAGCTTTGACCAGAAGTTGCTGATGAGCTTTTCCTGCTCAAGCCCAACAGTGCGGTACAGCGCTTTGTGGTCATGATGGGCCGTGAACCAGATTTCAATGCGCGGATCAGCCGCAAGCCTGCGGTGCAGGGGCTTGAACATGGCATAGTTCATGGGCGTCGTGGCGCAGAAGAGTATTTTTTTCTTTTCCATATTTTTTAATAGGATTTTTTAAATTTTTTGTGCTCTGCTTTGTTGGCGCACAGGTGAACCAGTCTAACCGCCCGCTTCGCTCGAGACACAGAGTACGCCGAGTGAAGAAACTATTTTTCCTTTCTGCTGAGAGGGCAGAAAGGAAAAGGTATCGCCTCGTTTGCCGAACAGGGCGGGCTTGTTTGTTTTTTACCCTTTCAGTGCAAAACAAAACAATAATTTCCCCTTGTGCCCTTTGCACCTTGTAATGAATGCAGGCGTTTTATTTTCCTGGCACAATGCGCGGGTAAATTTCTGTTCTTGCCCGTTCCAGGTCCTCCGGGAAATCGATCTCTATCCAGGGCAGCCCGTTGGTGCTCACGGCGTAAATGGGTTGCGTCGGGCAGAGTTCCTGAAAAGCGCGCGGCGCCCAGGCATTAACGACTCCCCGTGCCACAAGCTCAGTACTTTTTGCAAACAGCACACGGCTGCCGGCTTCGCAAAATTTCAGCAACCCCACGTTTTCGCCGTCGGCCTCAGCCGGGTTCATGTCCTTGCGGATATCCATGATTCTATCGCCCTTCACTTTCACCTTCATCTCCTCATCGCCCAGGCCGCTCTGAAAGGAGACGGTAAGCGCGTCAGGATGGGCCGAAGCAAGCAGATTTTTTAAAATATCAGGATGAAAGACCACATCGGAATTCATCACCACGAAGGGGCCCGGCACTTCCCTGAGCGCCAGCCACAGAGAGTAGATGCTGTTTGTGGTGTCAAAGACAGGGTTCAGGATATAGCCAAAGCCCGGCCCGCAATGAGCCCGAACCATATCGTCACAGAAGCCCGTGACGATAGTGATGTCGGTTATGCCGTTTAACCGCAGATTTGCAATCTGGTGGTCGATGATGGTTGCATCATTCAGTTTGAGCAGGCACTTGGGCCGCTGCTCGGTGAGCGCTCCAAGCCGTTTGCTTTTTCCTGCTGCAAGTATGATCGCCCGTGTAGTCATGTATTAAATAAATCCCTTGCGCTGCATAATAGAGCGGTAGAGATCGGCAAAGCGCTGGGAACGCCTGCGGTTGTCAACCTTATCCTTCACAAACTCGAAGGCCCGCCTGCCCATGGCTGCAGCCTCTTCCGGGTTCTCGATCAGATAGAGCATGGCATCGGCCATTGCCTGCATGTTCCCCGGTTCAACGAGCATGCCCGTCTGCCGGTCGTGCACGAATTCGGGGTTTCCGGCAACAGCTGTTGATACCACGGGCTTTGCCATGGCCATGGCCTCGACAACGCTGCCGGTGAGCCCTTCGCCGCGGCTGGATGTGATGACCGAGACGTCCAGCGCCGCCACCATCTGAGGGATGTCGCTGCGGAAACCCGTAAAGATGAAATTGGCGCCGAAACCATGCCGGGTCAGCTCTTTTTGATAGCGCTGGGAATCGCCGCCCCCGACAATCAGGAACCGTGCCTGCGGAAATTTTTCAATCACCTTCAGTGCGGCTTCAAACAGAATATCGTGAGACTTTTTGCCGGCAAAGTTGGCGACCATGCCAAGCACCGGAGTTGTCGGGCCGATGCCGAATTCCTGCCGAACAGCATTGCCGCCGACGCCGGGGTGAAATTTGTCGAGATCGACACCATTGTAGATGATCTCCACCTTATCGGGAGATACCCGGCCCGTGTCGGCAAACATTTTTTTAATAAGCTGCGCGTTTACGACAATACAGTCAACCTGCGGGCTGCCATAGAGCTTTGCCCAGGTTTCCGGGATAGCAAAGCTGTTTTTTTTATCTCCCAGCAGCGCCGGGATCTGTATGCCCCGTGTTGCTTTACAGACGAAGTGAAGCGCCCGGAACCGATGGCAGTGAATGACATCGAATTTTTGTTCAGCGACAAATTTTTTAAAGCGCCACATGCCGATGTATTTCCTGAGACGCTGCATGGGGAAGCTTGCAATCGGGATGCCTGCTTCCCGGAGCGGGCCGAATGTGCCCAGGCCGGGGGTTGTATCGCTGCTACGGATATTGAAAGCGCAGTGTACGTCATGCCCCAGCTCTTTCAGGCCCAGGGCCAGCCGCATCATCTGTACGGAGCCGCCGGCGCGGATTTCATTATGGCTTGCAACATG